>NZ_JAAFZF010000049.1:0-20059 GCF_010614825.1 Neobacillus sedimentimangrovi | reverse complement strand
ACCGGGATGGACGCACCGCTGGTGTACCAGTTGTCTTGCCAAAGGCACCGCTGGGTAGCTATGTGCGGAAGGGATAAGTGCTGAAAGCATCTAAGCATGAAGCCCCCCTCAAGATGAGATTTCCCATAGCCTTAAGCTAGTAAGATCCCTGAAAGATGATCAGGTTGATAGGTCAGAGGTGGAAGCACGGTGACGTGTGGAGCTGACTGATACTAATCGATCGAGGACTTAACCAATTAAAAAAGTGATGGCATTCGCTTTTGGCGAACTCGTTCTTCCCTACTTCTTCTGCATTATCTAGTTTTGAGGGAATGAAAAAAATTAAAATTTTCTCTTGCAAAATATGAAAAAGTCATTATAATAAAATAATGTCGAATATATGGTTCGGTGGTAATAGCGAGAAGGTCACACCCGTTCCCATACCGAACACGGAAGTTAAGCTTCTTAGCGCCGATGGTAGTTGGGGCGAAAGCCCCTGTGAGAGTAGGACACTGCCGGGCTATAAGATGGAGGATTAGCTCAGCTGGGAGAGCATCTGCCTTACAAGCAGAGGGTCGGCGGTTCGATCCCGTCATCCTCCACCATATAAGTATGCCGGCTTAGCTCAATTGGTAGAGCAACTGACTTGTAATCAGTAGGTTGGGGGTTCAAGTCCTCTAGCCGGCACCAGCTAGTAAAAATATTTTGAGCCATTAGCTCAGTTGGTAGAGCAACGAGCGAAACTTCTATGATTTACTTCGAGTTGTACACGCCGAGATGCTTCTTGATTTAGCATACTGAGGCGGGGACATCTGACAAACATGTTTCAAAGATTAGCTGATTGTTTAAATATGAGCCATTAGCTCAGTTGGTAGAGCATCTGACTTTTAATCAGAGGGTCGAAGGTTCGAGTCCTTCATGGCTCACCATTCAAATATGCGGGTGTGGCGGAATTGGCAGACGCACCAGACTTAGGATCTGGCGCCGTAAGGCGTGGGGGTTCGACTCCCTTCACCCGCACCATTCAATATTGCGGAAGTAGTTCAGTGGTAGAACACCACCTTGCCAAGGTGGGGGTCGCGGGTTCGAATCCCGTCTTCCGCTCCAATAATGCCGGGGTGGCGGAACTGGCAGACGCACAGGACTTAAAATCCTGCGGTAGGTGACTACCGTACCGGTTCGATTCCGGTCCTCGGCACCATAAATTTGCGCCCGTAGCTCAATTGGATAGAGCGTCTGACTACGGATCAGAAGGTTATGGGTTCGACTCCTGTCGGGCGCGTTATTCGGGAAATAGCTCAGCTTGGTAGAGCACTTGGTTTGGGACCAAGGGGTCGCAGGTTCGAATCCTGTTTTCCCGACCATTGAAACAATAAATCATGGGGCCTTAGCTCAGCTGGGAGAGCGCCTGCTTTGCACGCAGGAGGTCAGCGGTTCGATCCCGCTAGGCTCCACCAATTTAGCAAGATTAACTTTGGCGGCGTAGCTCAGCTGGCTAGAGCGTACGGTTCATACCCGTAAGGTCGGGGGTTCGATCCCCTCCGCCGCTACCAAAATAAATATATGGACCTTTAGCTCAGCTGGTTAGAGCAGACGGCTCATAACCGTCCGGTCGTAGGTTCGAGTCCTACAAGGTCCACCATTCATTTTAAATAATATGGAGGAATACCCAAGTCTGGCTGAAGGGGTCGGTCTTGAAAACCGAGAGGCGGTGAAAGCCGCGCGGGGGTTCGAATCCCTCTTCCTCCGCCATAAAATTAAAAATTATTAATTTCTATTATCGCGGGGTGGAGCAGTCCGGTAGCTCGTCGGGCTCATAACCCGAAGGTCGCAGGTTCAAATCCTGCCCCCGCAATATGGTCTGGTAGTTCAGCTGGTTAGAATGCCTGCCTGTCACGCAGGAGGTCGCGGGTTCGAGTCCCGTCCAGACCGCCACTTTAAAATAACAATCCCGTTAGGGAACTTACTACTTCGGCTCAGTAGCTCAGTCGGTAGAGCAAAGGACTGAAAATCCTTGTGTCGGCGGTTCGATTCCGTCCTGAGCCACCATTTAATAACAATTAATAATACGGCGGTTGTGGCGAAGTGGTTAACGCACCAGATTGTGGCTCTGGCATTCGTGGGTTCGATTCCCATCAATCGCCCCATCCAAAGTTATTATTACGCGGGTGTAGTTTAGTGGTAAAACCACAGCCTTCCAAGCTGTTGTTGTGGGTTCGATTCCCATCACCCGCTCCATAATGGGCCTATAGCTCAGCTGGTTAGAGCGCACGCCTGATAAGCGTGAGGTCGATGGTTCAAGTCCATTTAGGCCCACCATAAATTAAATATATTCCGCAGTAGCTCAGTGGTAGAGACGAGCAATACTTCAAGATTTAGCTACGAGTTGTACACGCCGAGCCGCTTCTTGAATTTTCTTTCTGAGGCGGGGACACAAATTATGCAAAGAGTATGTTGAAGCCTTATTATTCCGCAGTAGCTCAGTGGTAGAGCTATCGGCTGTTAACCGATCGGTCGCAGGTTCGAATCCTGCCTGCGGAGCCATATGGAGAAGTACTCAAGTGGCTGAAGAGGCGCCCCTGCTAAGGGTGTAGGTCGGGCAACCGGCGCGAGGGTTCAAATCCCTCCTTCTCCGCCAGAAAAGGCCCCTTGGTCAAGTGGTTAAGACACCGCCCTTTCACGGCGGTAACACGGGTTCGAATCCCGTAGGGGTCATACAAAAGGACTGATGACAAATAGTCATCAGTCCTTTTGTTTTATTGGAAAATATAAAATGAATGGGAACTCCATATGGTAGTTTTCTTGCATTAATTAATCCATTCGGTTTCCCCTGTTTATACATCAGATGATAACTATATTAGAATATCATTTCTTCTTCATTATATTAATAAAATGTATTGCAATCGCTTACATTTAATGATCTTTTATAAATCAAAAGTTTCCATTACTTATTAAATTGAATAATTTTTTATGTATTTTTTCACAAAAAGTTTCGATATTTTTGTCGAATGTTGAATAATTATTTGTCGATTTAACGTTGATTTTTAGGAAATATATCACCTTATAGTAGCATGTCTCGGTTATTGTCAGAAAAGAGAAAAAAGTTTTTGAGGATTATTTATTATTTCCCTTTATAATTGGATTTTGAAATATATTTTTTTTATTGGAGTTGGAAAGAGCCATGGCAGTGAATACATTATTTCCTACAGATTATCAGTTACACTTGTTTCATGAGGGGAATTTTTTTCAAAGTCATGAGCTTTTTGGTGCTCATATCTTTAAAGATTCCAATAATGTATATACAAGATTTTGTGTATGGGCCCCGAATGCCTGCCAGGTAAGGCTCGTTGGGGATTTCAATAACTGGAATGGTGAAGGATATGAATTACAAAAGGTGAATGACGAAGGAGTTTGGGTGATTGTTGTCAACCAAAACCTAGAAGGGAATCGATATAAGTTTGAAATCTTTACACAAAATGGGGAAAGATTGTTAAAAGCTGATCCGTATGCATTCTATGCTGAAAAAAGGCCAAATACAGCTTCGATTGTATATTCACTTGGTGACTATGAATGGCAAGATGCTGAATGGATGAATCGAATAGCAGGGAAAAACTTTTTGTCTGAGCCATCTGTCATTTACGAAGTTCATTTAGGATCATGGAAGAAACACCCCAACGGTGATTTTTTAACATATAAAGAACTTGCTGATGAATTAATCCCTTATGTACTGGAGCATGGTTTTACACATATAGAAATCCTTCCACTAGTTGAACACCCTCTTGATATATCTTGGGGTTATCAAGGAACAGGATATTTTGCAGCCACCTCTAGGTATGGGACTCCAAATGATTTTTGTTACTTTGTTGATCAATGTCATCAAAATGGAATAGGAGTTATATTGGATTGGGTTCCAGGTCACTATTGTAAGGATGCTCATGGTCTTTATCGGTTTGATGGTACACATCTTTATTCATATCAGAATGAGCATGATCGGGAAAATGTGATTTGGGGGACAGCCAATTTTGATTTGGGAAGAGGAGAAGTACAAAGCTTTCTAATCTCAAATGCCCTTTTTTGGATGAAATATTTCCACATTGATGGATTTAGAATGGATGCTGTTGCCAATATCATCTATTGGCCCAATGCGTTAGGAGAAAAATCTGAAAATCCTTATGGTATCCATTTCTTAAGGAAATTAAATCAGGTAGTTCATGATGTAAACCCTCATTTTTTAATGATTGGTGAAGATTCTACGGATTTCCGCAATGTAACAACACCTGTCCAATATGGTGGCCTTGGCTTCGATTATAAATGGAATATGGGATGGATGAACGACATACTAGAATACATGGAAACCCCGCCATTTGCCAGGTCTCACGTTCATTCAAAAGTTACTTTTTCACTGTTATATGCTTTCTCAGAAAACTTCATGCTCCCGTTTTCACATGACGAAGTCGTTCATGGTAAAAAGTCATTGTTAAATAAGATGCCGGGGGATTATTGGGAGAAATTTGCTCAGCTAAGGCTATTGCTTGGTTATATGTTTGCCCACCCGGGAAAAAAATTATTGTTTATGGGTTTTGAGTTAGGAATGTTTTCCGAATGGAAGGATAAAGAACAGATGGATTGGCACCTTCTTGATTATGAAATGCACGAAAAACTAAATTCCTATGTGAAAGTATTAACGAAGGTTTATAAGCGTTCTAAAGCCCTTTATGAGCTGGATCATTTACAGGATGGCTTTGAATGGATTGATGTGGATAATAAAAACCAGTCTATCTTTTCTTTTATTCGTAAAGGTAAAAAAGAAGAGGATATGTTAATCATCGTTTGCAATTTTACTGGTTTATCCTATCCAGAATATAAAATCGGTGTACCTAAACCAGGGGAATACCGGGAGATATTTACCAATGATTTAGAGGAATATGGTGGCTCTGGGGTGGTCAATAAAAAAGTACTCAAAGCATCTGAGGAGCCATACCACGGTAAGCCCTATTCTATCAATCTTGCTATTGCCCCGTTTGGGTTTCAAATATTAAGACCTGTTAAAAAAAGAAAGGAGAGAAAAGGCAATGGGAAAGAAAAAGTGCGTCGCCATGCTGTTGGCCGGAGGAAAAGGGAGCAGGCTTAATGCTTTGACAAATGACCTTGCTAAACCTGCAGTCCCATTTGGCGGAAAGTATAGAATTATTGATTTTACTTTGAGCAATTGTGCCAATTCAGGCATTGATACCGTAGGGGTCCTTACCCAATATCAACCACTTTTGCTCAATTCCTATATTGGAATCGGTAGTGCTTGGGATTTAGACCGTAAAGATGGTGGAGTTACGGTATTACCTCCGTATAGTGAATCAACAGAAGTGAAGTGGTATACAGGTACAGCCAGTGCCGTTTACCAAAACTTAAATTATCTCAAACAGTATCAGCCTGATTATGTTCTTATCCTTTCTGGTGATCACATTTATAAAATGAATTACGAGAAAATGCTTGAATACCATATTGAAAAACGAGCAGATGTCACCATCTCCTTAATTGAAGTTCCATGGGCTGAAGCAAGTCGCTTTGGAATTATGAACACCAATGAGGAAATGAGAATTACAGAATTCGAGGAAAAACCGAGCCAACCAAAAAATAACCTGGCTTCCATGGGTATCTATATTTTTAATTGGAATATACTTAAGGAATATTTGGAAATGGATGCAAGAAATCCGGATTCCAGTCATGATTTTGGAAAAGATGTCATTCCATTACTACTTGATGAAAATAGGAAATTATATGCTTATCCGTTTAAGGGATATTGGAAAGACGTAGGGACCGTTCAAAGCTTGTGGGAAGCTAATATGGATTTGCTAAAGGAAGATTGCGGATTAGATTTATTTGATCATAAATGGAGAATCTATTCGGTTAATCCGAATCAGCCACCGCAATATATTTCACCTAATGCCATTGTCAAGGAATCCCTCATCAATGAAGGTTGTACCATTGAAGGCAATATTGAAAGGTCTGTCTTATTCCAAGGTGTGACTGTAGGGAGAGAATCGATTGTGAAAGAGTCTGTAATCATGCCAGACGCTTTCATAGGTGAAAATTGCTTTATAGAAAAAGCTATTGTTCCAAGTGATGTTCATATTCCTGATGGGACGGTGATTCGCTCATTTGATGATGAAATCATCTTAGTGACAAAAGAGATGATAAATACGCTTTATACTGCTTAGTCAAAACAATCTACAATGATGCTTTGTTGTTAAAAACGTTTTATGGGGGGACTTGGAATGAAGAAAAAGCTTTTAGGTATTATTGATGCGACAACCTATCACGAGGAATTGGAAGATTTAATTATACACCGTTCACAGGCGGCACTTCCTTTTGCTGGAAGGTATCGGATTATTGACTTTGTATTATCCAATATGGTGAACACAGGTATCCGCAGTGTCGCTATTTTTCCAAAAATGCAGTACCGATCATTAATGGATCATTTAGGTTCAGGGAAAAATTGGGATTTAAATAGAAAACGTGATGGTTTGTTTTTCTTTCCATCTCCTGTTATGGAAAGCAATCGTAATCGTATAGGGGCCTTTGACCTGTTTGCTGCCAATTTGGATTATTTTTACCGCAGTACTCAGGAATATGCATTCATCTCTAATTGTTATACCGTTGCCAATATGGATCTTAGGCCCATTTTAAAATGGCACATTCATTCTGGTTGTGATATTACGGAAATACGCCAGAAGAATGGAAAGTCCCTGGAAATGTTTTTAATGAAAACATCATTGTTGATTAAATTAATTGAAACACGGCATGAGACCGGTTATACATGCATGAAGGATGTGACAAATGATATCCATCATGACTATACGGTTTGCCACTATACCTATGAAGGGTATGCAGAAATGATCAACTCCATTGTGAACTATTATTCCACAAGTATGAAACTTTTAAAGCCAGAGGTTTGGAAGGAGCTTTTCATCAAAGGGCGGCCTATCTTAACGAAAGTGAAAGATGAGCCTCCAACTAAGTATGAAAAGGGATCATTGGTAAAGAATGCAATGATTGCAAATGGTTGTCTAATTAGCGGAACAGTGGAAAATAGTATCATTTCACGCGGTGTTAAAATTGGCAAAGGGGCCGTAGTTAAAAATAGTATTATTATGCAAAAATGCCAAATTGAAGAAGGTTGCTATTTAGATTCAGTAATATTGGATAAAGATGTAAAAATTGAAGCGGGGGCCCAAATTACGGGAACAGCTCAATCACCTTTTGTTATTCGAAAAGGAACAAAGCAAGGAGCGTTGATGAATTCGTGAAAGTATTATTTGCTGTTTCAGAATGTGGACCATTTGCCAAATCAGGCGGACTGGCAGATGTAGCTGGTTCCCTACCAAAGGAATTAAAAAGTCTTGGTACAGATGTTAGGGTAATCCTTCCCAAATATGGCACGATTGCTGATCAATACAAAAAGAAAATGAAAAAAATAAAAGAATTCACAGTCGATGTTGGCTGGAGAAAACAATATTGCGGGATTGAAGAACTTATCCACCAGGGAGTAACGTATTATTTTGTTGATAATGAATATTATTTCAAACGGGAAGGGTTGTATGGCTATTTTGATGATGGAGAAAGGTTTGCCTTTTTTAGTCGTGCCGTTCTTGAAACACTAAAAGAGCTAGATTATTTTCCGAATATTCTCCATTGTCATGATTGGCATACGGCAATGATTCCTTATTTGCTACGTGCGGATTATTACCGAAGAACTGGCTACGGATCCATTCGTACTGTATTTACCATTCATAATCTCCAATTCCAAGGAATTTTCCCGAGAGAAGTATTAAAGGATTTATTGGGACTCGATGAAAGTTATTTCCATCCGGGACATTTGGAGTTTTTCGGAAATGTGAATTTTATGAAAGGGGCGCTTGTTGCCGCTGATAAAATTACAACCGTGAGTCCAACCTATATGCAGGAAATTCAGACACCTGAGTTTGGAGAGAAATTGGATGGACTTCTTAGGGCCAGGAATGAGGATCTCGTGGGGATCTTAAATGGAATTGATGATGATTTTTACGATCCATCTAAAGATCCATTTATTTTTCAAAATTATTCGATTCATAACATTGGGAAAAAAGCAGCTAATAAAAGGGAAATCCAAAAGCAATTTGGTTTAAAACAGTCTGCCTCCACTCCGTTAATGGTTATGATTTCACGGCTGACAAGGCAAAAAGGGATTGATCTCATCAAATGTGTCTTCCGGGAGATTTTACAAGAGGATATTCAGCTCATTTTCCTTGGTGCAGGGGATTTCGAATATGAGGAATACTTAAGGCAAGCAGCAAGGATTTATCCGGAAAAATTAAGGGTTTATACTGGGTTTAATGAAGAGCTGGCCCATAAATTATATGCCGCAGCTGACTTATTTTTAATGCCATCATTATTTGAGCCTTGTGGTCTAGGACAACTTATTGCTATGAAATATGGGGCGATCCCAATTGTCCGAGAAACAGGGGGGCTAAATGATACCGTTAAGAGTTGGAATGAATTTACCAAAGAAGGAAATGGATTCTCATTTAAGCATTTCAATGCTCACGATATGCTATACACAATTCGGAGAGCATTGAGCTTTTATCATAACAAAAAAACATGGGGATTAATTGTAAAGCAGGCTATGGAAAAGGACTACAGCTGGGCTCAATCCGCTTTTTATTACAACCAGCTATATGCCGAAGTGATTGCAAGGAGTGAAACCTATGTTTTCTAATAAAGAATCATTTAAAGAAACCTTTAAAATACGGGTTGAAATGCTGTGTGGTAAAAGCTTTTCGGAGAGTACTTCTAGAGATCATTATGAAACACTTGGATTGATGATTCGTGAATATGTCAGCAATGATTGGATAAAGACGAATGAAAAATATTTGGCTGTAAAGGGGAAACAGGTTTATTATTTATCAATTGAGTACTTATTAGGGAAGCTTCTCCGGCAAAATTTAATTAACCTTGGTGTTGAAGGATTAGTAGAAAAAGGGTTAGAAGAACTGGGAATTGATCTTGTAGAACTCGAGGAAATAGAACCAGATGCAGGCTTGGGAAATGGAGGCTTGGGCAGGCTAGCTGCCTGCTTTTTGGACTCCCTTGCCTCATTGAATCTTCCAGGGCATGGGCATGGAATCCGTTATAAGCATGGTTTATTTGAACAAAAAATTGTCAATGGATACCAAGTCGAGCTACCAGAACAATGGTTAAGAAGTGGAAATGTTTGGGAAATTTGTAAAGCAGATTTAGCGGTTCAAATTCCATTTTGGGGAAAAGTGGAAGCGAAAATAGAAAACGGCCGACTTGTTTTCCATCATTTACATACCGAAACGGTTACAGCCGTTCCGTATGATGTTCCGGTCGTGGGGTATCATTGTAAAACAGTGAATACGCTCAGGTTATGGAATGCTGAACCTGCTCAATTCCCAATAAATAAGGATATTTTACAATATAAGCGGAGAACCGAGGCAATTTCTGAATTTCTTTACCCGGATGATACCCATGATGAAGGGAAGATCTTGAGGCTAAAGCAGCAATACTTTCTAGTATCGGCAAGCCTTCAATCTATTATTAGGTCCTATAAAAAGCAACATGGTAGTCTGAACGAACTGCATCATCAAATTTGTATTCATATTAACGATACTCACCCCGTTTTGGCCATACCGGAGTTAATGAGAATATTGATTGATGAAGAAGGTTTCGGTTGGGATGAAGCATGGCATATTACAAAAAATACGATCTCCTATACAAACCATACTACTTTATCAGAGGCATTGGAAAAATGGCCAATTCATATTTTTCAGCCACTTCTGCCGCGTATTTATATGATTGTCAATGAAATCAATGAACGTTTTTGTCGGGAACTTTGGGAAGAGACACCTGGGGATTGGGAAAGGATAGCAAAGCTTTCTATTATAGCGGATGGTTATGTAAAGATGGCACATTTAGCTATCGTAGGTAGCTTTAGTGTAAATGGTGTAGCAAGTCTACACACGGAGATTTTAAAGGAACGAGAAATGCAGCCATTTTATCAACTGTATCCAAATAAATTTAATAATAAGACCAATGGCATTGCCCACCGCCGCTGGTTATTAAAGGCAAATCCGAAATTATCCTCGCTTATTTCGGATCGGATTGGAAGCAGTTGGACAAGTGCCCCGCATGAGTTGATTAACTTACTTAAATATCAAGATGATCGCTCTTTTTTAAAGGAACTTGGAAAAATAAAAAGAGCAAATAAAGAAATGCTTGCTGACATTATTTATAAACAGAACGGCGTTTCGGTTGACCCACAGGCGATTTTTGATGTACAGGTCAAGCGGCTTCATGCATATAAACGACAACTATTGAATGTACTCCATATATTGCATCTTTATAATCGCATATTGGAAGATTCAAGCTTCAGGATGATACCGAGAGTCTTTATTTTTGGAGCGAAAGCATCACCGGGTTATTATTATGCAAAAAAAATAATTAAGTTAATTAATACCATTGCTGACAAAGTTAATAATGATCCCAGGGTTGGAGATCAAATGAAGGTCATTTTCTTAGAAAATTACCGAGTTTCCTTAGCAGAGAAAATTTTTACAGCTGCCGATGTCAGTGAGCAAATTTCTACCGCTAGTAAAGAAGCTTCTGGTACTGGGAATATGAAATTTATGATTAATGGAGCGTTAACGATCGGGACATTAGACGGAGCAAATATTGAAATTCATGAGCGGGTTGGAGATGAAAATATTTTTATCTTTGGGCTGACCGCGGAAGAAGTTTTACATTATTATCGTCACGGAGGATATGACTCAGATGAGTACTATCATCATGACAGCCGTATTCAACAAATTGTCGACCAGCTGGTAAATGGCTTTTTTCCAGATGTTCATAATGAGTTTGAACCGATTTTTGATTCACTTTTGGAGGAAAATGATCAATACTTTGTCTTAAAGGATTTTGCGTCTTACGCTGAAACCCAGAGGAAAATTGAAGAAGCGTTTAAAGATCAGATTTCTTGGCAAAAAAAATGTCTGGTTAATATCGCACATGCCGGCTATTTCTCCAGTGACCGTACTATAAAGGAATATGCTAAGGATATTTGGGACATTCATCCAGTGAAATAAAAGATGATCGATAAAGTGGCATATAAAAAACAAAAGCTTCTGTCGGATACGACAGATGCTTTTGTTATGAAAAATAATGTCCAGCAAAAATTCCAATTGCCAACAAGAATCCAAAAATCGTGTTGGTTTGGGCGGTTGCTTTCATAGCAGGTGCCATTTGAATCGGCAATGTGCCTTGAATAAACCCTTTGACCGATTTGTATGGTTTAGGCGTACTTAGTAGCACAAGTAATGTCCAAATGGGAACTACACCCGCGAAGATCAGACCTAAAATCCATAGATAAGTAAAGGCAAACATACCGGCTAATAGATAGATGGCCTTCTTTTTCCCTAAAAGAATTGCTAATGTTTTACGACCAAATTCCTTATCCCCATCAAGGTCACGAATATTGTTTGATAACAGAATTCCACCTACGAGTACAAAACTTGGGACGGAAACGAGAATGCTGGTGGTGTCCACCGTACCTGTTTGAATAAAGAAGGAGATTAAGATGATCATCATCCCCATAAACAATCCGGCAAAGATTTCTCCAAACGGTGTATAAGCGATTGGAAGCGGTCCTCCTGTATATAAATAACCGACACCCATGCAAATTAGGCCGACTAATGCAAGCCACCAGCTACTATTTGCACAAATGTAAACCCCTAATAATAATGCAATACCATAAAAAATCAAAGCTAACTGCATAACGGTCTTTGGCTTAATCCCGTCACGGACAATAGTTCCGCCTATCCCAACAGAATGTTCTGTATCCAATCCGCGCTTAAAGTCATAATATTCGTTAAACATATTGGTGGCTGCTTGAATTAGAAGACTTGCGATCAACATTGCTAAAAATAATCCGATATGAATTTTTCCATGCTGAAGTGATAGAGCCGTGCCAAGCAGGACGGGTACAAAGGCTGCTGTTAAGGTATGAGGGCGGGTCATTTGCCACCATACTTGAAAGCCTTTGTTTGGCTTCACCACAGGATTTGTCCTAGGTTGTATATTTGGCTGCATCCAATTTCTCCTCCCTCTGTTCGCTTTTTCTTTCTATTATAAATAGTATATTTGTCGAGAATAATATCTTGTCCAAACACTAGTGTAGGAAATCCCTACAAGAGTGTCAATGAAATTTTATTTTCAAAACTAGAAGATAATCCCTTTACCATTATAAGTCTTTTATTACAGTAAGGTCGAATTTTGACATATAATAAGGATAGAAATCGGGAAGTGGTGACAAGGATAATTGACTTCTTTACAATGGGAGTAGTATGTTTAAATAGTCTATTATGAATGGATAACAGTCATTTTGGCTGTTTTGGAGGGATTTGTTTGGTTACCATTCAGGAAACAGAAATCATCGAAAAAGGCTACTTAGCGAAAAAACGAGCGCAAGAACTTGACCGGCCAATTTTAATCAGTGAAGTTCATCAAATACAAAATATGAACCCATTATCTTTTTTTAATATAGGGAAAGAACACTATCAAGGTGAGCGATTTTTCTGGAAAGACCCAAATGATGAGATTATTCTGGTAGGGCTTGGCATTTCGAAGCAAATACAGAAGAATGATGCTTCTGATCGTTTTGCTTATGTAGAACAAGAGTGGAAAACCTTTTTAAAAGATAGTATTGTAATCAATCCATTTTCAATAGAAGGAGTAGGCCCTGTTATATTTGGGGGATTTTCTTTTGATCCAATGAAGCCAAAAACACAGCTTTGGTCCAAATATATGGACTCCATGTTTTATTTACCAAAATTCTTACTTAGTATCATTAAAGGACAAGCCTATTTTACAACCAATATAGTATGTTCTCAATATGATGACGATTTTTTCTTTCAAAAAATGTTGGATGAGCGGAATGAACTGTTGAGATCAGTTCAATCAAGCAATAACTTACTTCCGCCAATACTGGTTGAGAAAAAAGAGATTTTTCCAGAAGAATGGAAAACATCCGTTGAGGAGGTTGTTAAGGAACTTTCGACGGGGCCATTAAAAAAGGTTGTTCTGGCTCGTGAACTCCGACTAAAGTTTGAAAATAAGGTGGAGCCTGAGATCGTATTAGATCGATTAAATAATCAGCAACATGAAAGCTTTATCTTTGCCTTTGAATCAGAAGGAGATTGTTTTCTTGGTGCTTCTCCGGAGAGGCTGGTTAAGAAAAATGAAAACGAAATCTTTTCTACTTGTTTGGCCGGTTCGATTTCACGCGGGGAAACAGAAGATGCCGATAGGATCTTGGGTGAACAATTACTAAATGATCAAAAAAACTTAATTGAACATCAGTTTGTAGTGGAAATGATTAAGGAAGCTTTGGAAGAATCATGTGAGGAAATCATTCTTCCAGATCGGCCAAGCCTTTTAAAAAATAGAGATATCCAACATTTGTATACGCCAGTTATTGGAAAATGCACAAAAGAAGCCTCCTTATTGTTATTAGTAGAAAGGCTTCATCCTACTCCTGCTTTAGGTGGTCTTCCAAAAAAAGAAGCAGTGGAAAAAATCAGGCAGGTGGAAAATCTCGACCGTGGATTTTATGCAGCACCGCTTGGCTGGATGGACTATAAGGGAAACGGCGAATTTGCTGTTTGCATTCGTTCGGGACTGATTCAGGGTAAGGAAGCCTCTCTTTTTGCGGGGTGCGGTGTTGTCGCTGATTCTAATTCCGAAAGTGAGTATTTAGAAACAGGATTAAAGTTTAGACCGATGTTACGGGCGCTTGGGGGAAATTAAATATGAGTCATCAAGAATCATTAACAGCCTATCTTGCGGCATTTGTCGCAGAGTTAGTGCATTGCGGAATAACGGATGTTGTTGTCAGTCCGGGTTCAAGATCGACCCCGATGGCAATGGTAATGGCTGAACATCCTGATCTACAGATACACATACATGTCGATGAGCGCTCAGCTGCCTTTTTTGCTCTTGGAATGGCAAAGGCATCCAATAGACCAGTTGCTCTTCTTTGTACTTCTGGAACAGCCGCAGCCAATTATTTTCCGGCGATTATTGAGGCGCGTTATTCCAGGGTTCCTTTACTTGTGTTAACAGCGGATCGGCCTCACGAACTTCGAGAAGTCGGTGCTCCACAAGCGATCGATCAAATTCATTTATATGGCCAGCATGTTAAGTGGTTTGCTGAAATGGCACCACCGGAAAGAAGCGATGAAATGATTCGTTATGTACGGTCCGTTTGTGCCAGAGCAGTAGCCATCGCAGGACAGGCTCCCTCCGGACCTGTGCATTTGAATTTCCCGTTCCGTGAGCCATTGATTCCTAGATTGGATGATGATCTTTTTCAATTAACGGACCGTCCAAAAGGATATGTAAAGGTTCATCATGGTGAACCAATAATAAACGATGACCAAATTCGACAAGTAGCCGAGAAAATCAATAAGAAAACAAAAGGTATCATCGTTTGTGGAAATATGGACGATGGGCGCTTTGCTGAAGCTGTTACCAAACTCGCTGATTTGCTAAAGTTTCCAATATTGGCTGATCCATTATCCCAATTAAGAAGCGGTGGACATAATCTTGAGAATATCATCGATGCTTACGATACTTTCCTACGGAATGAAGACGCTAAGAAGTTCCTCAAACCCGATGTCATTTTGCGATTTGGGGCTATGCCTGTATCAAAAGCATTATCGATATTTTTAAAAGAGAACTTAGAAGCAGACCAATATGTCATTGATGGAGGAAGCGGTTGGCGTGATCCTTTTGCCTTATCCACAGATATGATTTTCAGCAGTGAAACGCTATTTTGTCAGCAACTATCGGCATTGGTAGAAGAAAAGACAAGCGACCAATATTTAAAACAATGGTTGGCAATTAACGAACTGACGAAAGAAAATATGTCTATTGTAAAAGATATTAACGCATTAAGTGAAGGTAAATTATTTTCACAACTAGTGGACCTGCTTCCGGAAGGTGCAACTCTTTTTGTAGGTAATAGTATGCCTATTCGTGACTTGGACAGTTTCTTTTTGAAAAATAATAAATCAATAAAAGTGATGGCTAATAGAGGAGCCAATGGGATTGACGGAACGGTATCGACCGCTTTGGGAGCTGCTATATATTCCAAATCTCTTTATCTCATTTTAGGAGATTTAACTTTTTTTCATGATATAAACGGTTTATTTGCAGCAAAGAGACAGCAAATTGATATAAACATTATATTGATAAACAATAATGGTGGAGGAATTTTCTCTTTCCTGCCCCAATCGGAACATCCGAAACATTTTGAACTCCTTTTTGGCACCCCTTTAGATCTTGAGTTTGAGTTTGCGGTTAAATTATTTAACGGTCGATTTACCAAGATCAATGATTGGGATCATTTTAAAAAAGAAATGGAAAGG
The DNA here is from genome assembly GCF_010614825.1 of Neobacillus sedimentimangrovi. Classification (NCBI taxonomy): domain Bacteria; kingdom Bacillati; phylum Bacillota; class Bacilli; order Caryophanales; family Bacillaceae; genus Neobacillus; species Neobacillus sedimentimangrovi. Next base: position 4,601 of record NZ_JAAFZF010000049.1, on the reverse strand, counting down.
TCAGTGGATACCACTGGAATCAATGTATATGAAATTTTGACAAGCAGAGACAGAAATCGGGACGAACATCGCCAATTTTGGAATTCAGTTTCCCAGGAAATATCAAAATATGTCAAAGGTGAGCAAATGTGAATGTATTCATTAATGATGTTCGTTATAATGTAGAAACGACCGGCAGTGGCTTCCCGCTTGTGTTATTACATGGTTTCACTGGTAATTCCACTACATGGGCTCCCTTTTATGATGTATGGGGAAAGCATTCTCGGCTTATCATTCCGGACATTATTGGCCATGGAAAGACAGATTCGCCAACTGATCCTGATCGTTATAAAATTGAAAAGGTAGCTAGTGATTTAGCGGATATTCTTGATGCACTTCAAACGGAGCAAGTGGACATACTTGGTTATTCTATGGGAGGCCGATTGGCACTTACTTTTGCTGTCATGTTTCCAAGAAGGGTCCGCCGGTTAATTTTAGAAAGTGCTTCTCCAGGCCTTGCAACCGAGGATGAGAGAGCCAAACGCCGAATGAAAGATGTCGAACTTGCAAATTTTATTATGGATCAGGGGATAAAGAATTTTGTTGATTACTGGGAAGAAATTCCCCTCTTTGCATCGATGAAGCGATTACCTATTGAAAAAAAGTTAGATATTCGCCAACAGCGTTTGGGCAACTCACCGATTGGGCTTGCGAATAGTCTCCTTGGGATGGGAACAGGCTCACAGCCTTCCTGGTGGGAGCATCTTGGTCAGCTTAAGTGTGAAGTATTATTACTTACAGGTGAAGAGGATAAAAAGTTTTGCCAGATTGCACAAGCCATGCTGCTAAAGTTGAAAAAGGCTAGTCTGATTGAGTTTGAAAACAGCGGCCATACAATTCATGTGGAGAATTGTGAAAAGTTTGGTAGAATAGTAAGTGACTTTGTCACGAAATGAAATGAAGGAGGTAATTATTTTGGCAGTTGAATGGATTTCTGAACGTGAATATGATGAAATTTTATACGAAACATATAATGGAATTGCAAAAATCACGATTAATCGCCCACATGTACATAACGCTTTTACACCAAAAACCGTTATGGAGTTAATTGATGCTTTTTCCTATGCACGTGACGATTCAAACATCGGAGTTATCGTGTTAACAGGTGCCGGGGATAAGGCTTTCTGTTCCGGTGGTGACCAAAAAGTCCGTGGCCATGGCGGTTATGTTGGTGAGGACCAAATTCCTCGTTTAAATGTTCTTGACCTTCAGCGTTTAATTCGAGTTATCCCTAAACCGGTTGTCGCTATGGTCAAAGGGTATGCCATTGGCGGTGGCCATGTATTGCACGTTGTTTGTGATTTAACTATTGCAGCAGATAATGCTATCTTTGGACAAACAGGTCCAAAAGTAGGAAGTTTTGATGCTGGCTATGGTTCTGGCTATCTTGCAAGAATTATTGGCCATAAGAAAGCTCGTGAAATTTGGTACCTATGCCGTCAGTACAATGCTCAAGAAGCGCTTGAAATGGGCTTAGTTAATACGGTTGTTCCATTAGAAAAGGTAGAAGAAGAAACGATTAAGTGGTGTGAGGAAATGCTTGAGAAGAGCCCGACTGCCCTTCGTTTCATAAAGGCTGCAATGAATGCTGATACAGATGGCTTAGCAGGACTTCAACAATTTGCTGGAGATGCAACATTGCTTTATTATACAACTGATGAAGCAAAAGAAGGCCGCGATGCATTTAAAGAAAAACGCAAACCTAATTTTGGCCAATTCCCTCGTTTCCCTTGATGAAAAAAAGTTTATTTAGCAGCTTGATGGTCTCCATCAGGCTGTTTTTTGTAGAATGACGGATTAGAAGGTGAAAAAAATGGAGAATTTTATGCCGAATTTTTTGAAAAAAAGGGCGTTTCTAACTCCTGATCGGCCGGCAGTTTATTTTCAAAACGAAATGATAACATTTAAAGAGCTTTATGAACGCTCTTATACTGTCGCAGGACAAATGCAGGGAATGGGAATTCAAAAGAAGGATTTTGCTGGAGTTTTATTAAAAAACCATCTCGACAGTGTGGTTGTTTTATTTGCTTTACAGTTGTTAGGAGCTCGAGCAGTTATTTTAAATAATCGTTTAACACCAAATGAAATTGTGTGGCAGCTAGAAGATTCAGGAGCAGCTTTTTTCATCCTTGATGACTCCTTTACTGAAATAGAATCAGTTGTAAACGAACGACTCCATCATATAAATACCACGACCATGAAAAAGTTGTTTGCAAGCGATTCCGTAACACCGGCGATTCAGGAGGAAATCAGCCTTGGAGATATTTGCACGATCATGTATACTTCCGGAACAACTGGTTATCCAAAAGGAGTCATACAAACCTTTGGAAACCATTGGTGGAGTGCAACAGGCTCTGCCTTAAATCTTGGGATCACTGATGGAGATTGTTGGCTTTGCTCGGTTCCACTTTTTCATATTAGCGGATTCTCCATTTTAATGAGAGGGATTATTTATGGTATGCCAATTGTCCTTCATGAGCGATTTGATGTAGAAAAAATCATTCAAACGATCCAAGAAAAACGAGTAACCATCATGTCGGTTGTCAGTACGATGCTTACACAAATTGTCGATGCATTGGAAGAGCAACGTCTTCCAGGATATTTTCGCTGCATGCTGTTAGGTGGAGGACCTGCACCACTACCACTACTCCAATCATGTCAAAAAAAAGAAATTCCAGTATTTCAAACATACGGCATGACGGAGACTGCTTCTCAAATTGTTACGTTAGCTCCTGAATATTGTCTGACGAAACTTGGCTCGGCAGGGAAGCCGTTATTTCCATCGCAAATCAAAATCGTGCGAGAGGATGAGGCTGAGGCTCAGGCAGGCGAAGTGGGAGAAATTATGGTAAAGGGTCCAAATATCACACCCGGTTATTTAAATCGTCCGCAAGCAACAAAAGAAACGATCCGCAATGGCTGGTTGAATACCGGAGATGTTGGTTACCTTGATGAGGAAGGCTTTTTATATGTCTTGGATCGCCGTTCTGACTTGATTATTTCCGGTGGAGAAAATATCTATCCTGCTGAAGTGGAAGCTGTATTATTATCACATCCAGAAATTATCGATGCTGGTGTGACAGGCATAGAGGATGCAAAGTGGGGACAGGTACCTGCGGCATTTATTGTTAAAAAGGCGGACTCAAAAGTGTCTGTTGAAGGAATTGAAAAATACTGTGTGAAACAATTAGCGAAATATAAAGTTCCTAAATATATTTTTTTTACTGAGGAGCTTCCAAGAAACGCAGCAAAAAAATTACTTCGCAGGACACTTAGGGAATGGATTCGTGAAGGAAGATTCAGTACATGAACATTGCGATGGTAGAGTTGTTTGTTATTCGGATGCCATTGAAGACGCCTTTTATTACCCATTTAGGTAATGTATCAGAGCGTGAAGGGATTATTATAAAGGTGACAAATCGGGATGGATTATCCGGTTTTGGTGAAGGAGTAGCCTTCTCTTCTCCATGGTATACAGAAGAAACGGTTGTTACAAGTGTGCATATGCTTAGCGACTTTTTGATTCCACTTTTGCAAAAAAATCCAATTCAACATCCAAAAGAGGCCTTTTCCCTTTTTCAATGTATTAGAAGAAATCAGATGGCAAAGGCAGCAATAGAAACAGCATTGTGGGATTTATACGCAAAAAGTAAGTCACTCTCACTTTCAAAATTGCTTGGAGGTACCTGCGAGGAGATAGCCTCTGGAGTAGTTATTGCAACTGATTCTATTGAAAAAGCACTTAGGCAAATTGAAGGGTATCTTGAGGAAGGGTATAGGCGAATAAAGGTGAAAATAAATCCTCAAATGGATTATCCTTTATTGAAGGAAATCCGCCGCCATTATCCTGAATTGCCAATTATGGCGGATGCCAACTCTGCTTACACATTAAAGGACATGGATCGTCTTAAATCCTTAGATGAATTTAATTTGTTATTAATTGAACAGCCACTCGCTCATGACGACATCATTGAACATGCTCAATTGCAAAAGGAATTGAAGACGCCAATTTGTTTAGATGAAAGCATTACATCATTTGAAGATGTACAAAAAGCGATAAAATACGGAAGTTGCCGGTCAATCAATGTGAAGATTGGCCGGGTTGGCGGGCTTTACGAAGCAAAACGAATTCATGATTATTGCTATGAACGAGGAATCCCAGTTTGGTGCGGAGGAATGATTGAGTTTGGCATTTCCAGGGCTCATAATATTGCCCTTGCCTCAATGCCAGGATTTACAATACCAGGTGATATTTCCGGTTCGAACAGGTTTTGGGAGGAGGATATTATTTCTCCCGAGGTAATTGTGGTGAACGGGAAAATTTCTGTGCCAAATGTGCCGGGAATTGGGTTTAGTTTAAATGAAAAAAGACTGCGCGAAACAATTATCGCCAAAAAAACATTTTCCTTTTAGAAACAAAGGAGCCATGATTTTAGGTTCTCCGTCAAATGTTGGGGTGGTAAAGAAATCAGGCCACCCCTATCCTATATGTAGACCCATTCCTTTATACTGATGTCTCAATAAGATTCTTGCTCGAAATCTCTTGAAGTTTTTATATCCAT
>NZ_JAAFZF010000048.1:0-20443 GCF_010614825.1 Neobacillus sedimentimangrovi | reverse complement strand
ATCATCCTTGACAAATTGGATAAAGAATTAGAAGCAAGAGGGCATAAGTTTGTTCGTTATGCGGACGACTGCAACATCTATGTAAAGTCACGAAAAGCAGGGGAACGTGTAATGGAATCCATTACGGCGTTCATTGAGCAGAAACTAAAGTTGAAGGTAAATAGGGACAAGTTAGCAGTTGACCGACCATGGAAATGGAGATTTTTTGGTTTCAGCTTTACCATTAATAAAGAACCGAAGGTACGAATTGAACAACAAAGTATGAAGCGCTTTAAGATGAAGATTCGAGAGATTACCTCACGGTCAAAACCTCTTCCAATGGAAGTAAGGATTGAAAGGTTAAACCGATATCTAATAGGATGGTGCGGATACTTCGCTTTAGCCGATACTCCAAGCAAATTCAAAGAATTAGATAAATGGATAAGAAGAAGGCTGAGAATGTGTAAGTGGAAACAGTGGAAAAATCCTAGAACGAGAGTGAGGAAACTAATCGGTTTAGGTGTGCCTGACTACAAAGCACATGAATGGGGCAACTCTAGAAAGAAATATTGTAGAATTGCCTGCAGCCCAATTCTACACAAAACCCTCGAGAACACCTACTGGAGCCAACGAGGGTTGAAAAATCTATATGATCGTTATGAATTTCTTCGTCAATCTTAATAGAACCGCCGTATACCGAACGGTACGTACGGTGGTGTGAGAGGTCGGGGGTTAGTCACCCCCTCCTACTCGATTTGCAGAAATAGAAAATGTGGTGTTTCTCTACTACCAACAATTGGAAACACTCATACATACAAATAGCCAAAAAAGGTGTCAATTAGTTCCACAAAATGATAAAAGGTTGACTTTAAATAGGAGCAGATCAAATTATTTGATTGAAAATAGTGAAAACCGTCGAACACTTTTTTAAATTCACACACTATTTTGACAAAATTTTGAATCTATTAAACTTATAATAGATTTCAACGAAGATGAAAGAATGGGGAGTGTGATTATGGAAAAGACACATGCTAGTTTTATAGAACCGATCGGGGAAGTCAAGCTCCATAAATCAAAGTGGGATATGAATAAAAGCTTAAAAAAATTCCAAACAATGCTTGAGTCTTTTTTTATTAAGAATGGAGTCCTTTTATTAATTGTTGGATTTTTGCTAGGTCGGGCATTAATTTTGGCAAAGTTGACACCATTTAGCCTTCCTTTTTTTGCATCTGTTTATTTAATTAAAAAAGATCGGGCACCGCTTGCCCTTATCGGACTAATTGCGGGTGCTACTACCCTTTCTTTATCAAATGCCGCATTCACCTTTGTAATAACCTTCAGTTTTTTAGTCATCTTTCGGGTTAGTAGCAAATGGATTTCAAACGAAATGAGAGCGCTGCCTTTCTTTGTTGGAATTATTTTAGGGTTGGGAAAGTTGGCGGAGACGTTTATTTTCTCTAAGGAGCTAACACTTTATGATGCTATGATGATCGGAGTTCAAGCATCCCTTGCTTTTATACTAACCCTAATTTTTTTACAGAGTATTCCTCTTTTAACCTTTAATAAAAGAAGACAATTATTAAAGACAGAGGAAATCGTCTGCTTAATTATTATGCTCGCTTCTATTATGACTGGAACAATTGGCTGGAAAGTCTACGATATGTCCATTGAACATATTATGTCCCGTTATTTAGTTTTAATTTTTTCTTTTATTGCTGGAGCAACAGTGGGATCCACAGTAGGGGTAGTCACGGGGCTTATTTTTAGCCTAGCAAGTGTTTCAAGTTTCTATCACATGAGTCTATTGGCTTTTTCAGGTGTTTTAGGAGGATTATTAAAAGAAGGGAAGAAAATAGGAGTTTCCATTGGTTTATTCATTGCGACCTTGTTAATAGGAATGTACGGTGAAGGGGGTGGGTCCTTAAAGCTGACCTTAATGGAAAGCGCGGTTGCTGTATTATTATTCTTATTGACACCACAAATTTTAACATCCAGATTAGCTAAGTACATTCCAGGTACTCCGGAACACACGGCTGAACAGCAAAAATATATGAGAAAAATGAGGGATGTTACGGCTCAACGTGTTTCACAATTTTCAAATGTATTTCAAGCCCTTTCTAAAAGCTTTTCACAGATGGATTCAGAGCCATTTGAAGATGAAAGCCAACGGGAATTGGATTTCTTTATGAGCTATGTAACGGAGAAAACTTGTCAAACCTGCTTTAAAAAGGAACAGTGCTGGGCAAAAAACTTTAGTAAAACCTATGCCTATATGGAAGAAATTATACATGAAATGGATCAAAATAATGGAAATGTTTCTTTACGGTTGGGAAGAGAATGGGAGAAACACTGCTCCCGTTCGAAGAAAGTATATGAAACGATTGGGCAAGAGTTAACCTTTTATCAAGCAAACCAAAAATTAAAGAAAAAAGTACAAGAGAGTAGAAGATTGGTGGCAGACCAATTAATGGGTGTTTCGGAAGTGATGAATAACTTTGCAAAGGAAATACAGAGAGAAAGGGAAAATTATTACAAGCAGGAAGAACAAATAATGGAGGCGATTCAAGGTTTTGGAATTCAAATTGAAAATGTAGAAATATACAGTCTTGAACCAGGTAATGTTGATATTGAAATATCCGTTCCATTTTGCAATGGACATGGCGAGTGTGAAAAACTCATTGCTCCGATGCTTTCCGATATTCTTGGGGAAACCATTATAGTGAAAAAGGAGGAATGTGCTCCATATCCAAATGGATTTTGCCATACCGTTTTTAGGTCTTCAAAGGCATTTACTGTTGAAACGGGGGTTGCCCATGCAGCCAAGGATGGAGGTTTAATATCTGGTGACAGCCATTCGACCATTGAATTAGGCTTTGGAAAGATGGCGCTTGCTATCAGCGATGGAATGGGAAATGGAGAACGAGCCCATTATGAAAGTACGGAAACACTGCAACTATTACAAAAAATTCTTCAATCGGGAATAGAAGAAACATTAGCTATTAAATCTGTAAATTCCATTCTTTCTCTACGAACAACTGATGAAATTTTTTCAACCTTAGACTTAGCCATGATTGATTTAAAAAATGCCTCTGCCAAGTTCCTTAAAGTTGGTTCGACTCCAAGCTTTATTAAACGGGGGAAAAAAATTATTAAAATTCAAGCTAGTAATTTACCAATGGGGATTCTTCAAGAGTTTGAAGTGGATGTTGTCAGTGAGCAGTTAAAAGCCGGCGATTTGTTAATTATGATGAGTGATGGGGTTTTCGAAGGACCGAAACATGTTGAAAACTATGACTTATGGATGAAACGAAAACTGCTTGAACTAGAAACCGATGATCCTCAAGAGGTAGCTGATTTAATTTTAGAAGAAGTAATTCGATCCAAATCAGATATTATCGATGATGATATGACTGTAATGGTTGCAAAAATAAAACATAATACTCCTAAATGGGCATCTATTCCAATACAGAAAGTAAAGAAAAGAGCGTAATGGACTATTTTATGTAAATACAGGCCAATTATGTATAAAACCCCTCCACAACGTCGAAAATGGTACCAATATGATGTGTGGAGGGGACGAGTAATGTATACAGGGAAAATTCGTCAAATCTTATTAATAACTGATGGTTGCTCTAATCATGGCGAAGACCCAATTGCCATGGCGGCTCTTGCTAAAGAACAAGGAATAACGGTTAATGTGATCGGTGTCATGGAACATGACGTCATTGATGAGAAAGGTATGGCTGAAATTGAAGGAATTGCAATGGCCGGTGGAGGAGTCAGCCAAATAGTGTATGCGCAACAGCTTTCACAAACTGTGCAAATGGTGACAAAAAAAGCAATGAATCAAACCATACAAGGGGTTGTAAACAGAGAATTACAGCAAATTTTGGGACGCTCGCAAACGATGGAAGACCTCCCGCCAGAAAAAAGAGGCGAGGTAATGGAAGTTGTTGATGAGTTAGGGGAAACTGTCGAATTGGACGTGTTGATTCTTGTCGACACCAGTGCAAGCATGAAACATAAGCTACCAACTGTAAAGGAAGCTTTATTGGATCTATCGTTAAGTTTAAATGCCCGAACAGGGGAAAATCAATTTGCTGTTTTCGTATTTCCTGGGAAAAAGAATGATGTCGAAAAATTGCTTGATTGGACGCCGAACTTACAAAGCTTGACAAGTATTTTTTCCAAACTGTCTACGGGAGGAATTACCCCTACTGGACCGGCAATAAGGACTGCCTTATCCTCGTTTAACCAAAAACGGTCATTAAGGAGCTATTTATCTAATGATGATGAATCATACTTGGAAGAATCAATGTAAGGTTAGTCCTGGAACGATCATAAAAGGGAGATGGCATGGCAATCAATACAAGATACTGAAGGAATTGGGATTTGGAGCAAATGGGGTGGTCTACCTTGCGAAGCATAATAACACTCAAGTCGCTTTGAAAATGAGTGATAATAGTATGTCCATCACCTCTGAGGTAAATGTATTAAAATCTTTTGCTAAGGTCCAGGGGTCAGCCCTCGGGCCTTCTTTGTTTGATGTAGATGATTGGCAAACAAATCAGGTTCGTATTTCCTTCTATGCAATGGAGTATATAAAAGGGCCTGATTTACTTACATTTATTCAAAAAAATGGAAATGTGTGGACGCCTATTTTATTTTTACAGTTATTGAATGATTTAGATAAAATGCATGAAAAGGGCTGGGTTTTTGGCGATTTAAAACCTGAAAACTTAATTGTCACCGGACCGCCTCCTAAAATTAGATGCATTGATGTCGGAGGAACAACTATTCAGGGAAGAGCTATTAAAGAATTTACCGAGTTTTTTGACCGAGGTTATTGGGGATTGGGGACAAGAAAGGCAGAGGTGACTTATGATTTGTTTGCCACTGCGATGATTATGATTAACACAGTTTATCCTAAACGGTTTAATAAAACAACAGGCGGAATCAAACAGCTTAAAGAAGCAATTCGGCAAAAACCGGAATTAAAACGATATGAGACAATGCTTTTAAAGGCGCTTCAAGGACATTATTCATCAGCAAGTCAAATGAGGAGAGACTTATTAGCAATCATAAACAACAGTTCCAAAGATGTTTCTTCAGGCAATAAACAAGCAATGGCCAGACCAATGAAACAGACAATACAGAAAAGTTTTAATGTCAATCATCCGTCGCTCAGCCGACAGGATTATCGGAAGAAAAAGAGAAAGAGTGGGCTAATGGAATTTTTTCTTATCGGAATGGTGTTGGGCGTATGTTATGGCTTGTATATATTTATGAAATTAATGTAATAATGAAACCTTTTTATTGCTAATTCGTATGAAAGAAATCCCATATATTTTAGAAAGCCAATATTTTGATAGCAAGTTATATTAAATGGTATTCTAAATAATGAAGAATCTAGGAAAGAGTGTATTTAAATGTTAGAAGCAAAGGTCGAGGCCTTCCTAAAGCGTCACTGTTTTAAGCTTGAAAACATGAAAATTGTCGTAGGTGTTTCAGGAGGGCCAGACTCATTGGCACTGCTTTACTATTTACATAAAGAAAGAGGGAAGAGAAATCTTACAATTATAGCTGCACACGTGGACCACATGTTTCGTGGTAAAGAATCATTTGAGGATGCATTATTTGTCAAGCGTTTTTGTGAACAATACGAGATTCCTTTTGAAATGGCCAGGATTCATGTGGCAGAAATTATGGAAGCAGAAGGAAAAAGCGCACAAATTGCGGCCAGAGAAGCAAGATATGATTTTTACGGTAAGATAATGGATAAATACCAATCCTCCTTCTTGGCACTGGGACATCATGGTGATGATCAAATCGAGACAGTGCTGATGCGGCTGACAAGAGGGAGTACTGGAACTGCAAGAGCAGGGATCCCTTTTTCAAGATCCTTTCATTCTGGTACCTTATTTCGCCCTTTCCTTTGTCTTACCAAAGCTGATATTCTTGAGTATTGCAAAAAACATCAACTTACACCGAGAATGGACCCAAGCAATAAGAAAAGTATCTATAGCCGAAATCGATTTCGGCATGAAGTCCTACCATTTTTAAAGTCGGAGAACCATAAAGTTCATGAACACTTTCAGCGCTTTAGTGAAGAATTGCAAATGGATGAAACTTTTCTTCAGGAATTAACAAAGGAAAAAATGAATACAGTAGTGAAAATAAGGGAAGAGCAAAAAATTACTATTAATATTCAGGAACTCCTTGGTTTGCCTTTACCTTTACAAAGAAGAGGGATTCAACTAATATTAAACTATCTTTACCGTGAGAAAACAGTAGAACTATCTGCCGTACATATCGATCAAATTTTTTACTTAATCCATTATGGAGGACCATCTGGTGAGCTCTATTTTCCTAATAATTTGAGGGTTATACGGTCTTATCTTGATTTAACCTTTCAGTTTCACCAATTTAAGGGAAAAGAGTATTATTTTGAATTAAAAGAACCGGGATCGGTCGTACTGCCTAATGAAGCAGTCATTCATATACAATACAATAGTCAGGAATTGCAAGGGACACATCCTTATCAAGCAGTCTTTAATGCAGAAAAGATAAAATGGCCTATCATTATTCGAACACGAAAGCCTGGAGATCGGATGACATTAAAAGGGATGAAAGGGACTAAAAAGATAAAAGATATCTTTATCGACCAAAAAATCCCGCTTTCTGAGCGAGATGAGTGGCCTGTCGTTACTGATGGTGATGGCTCCATTATTTGGCTTCCTGGCTTAAAGAAATCTTCGTTCGAAGGAACAGAAAAATTAGCGAATCAATATTTAATAATCACATATAAGCAATGATCATCTAGGGGGATAAATAAATGATGAACCAAGATATTGAAAAGGTATTGGTTTCTGAAGAGGAAATTCAGAATAAGATAAAGGAGTTAGCAGCACAATTAACAGAAGAGTATAAGGATCGTTTTCCTCTTGCTGTGGGTGTTCTTAAGGGTGCAATGCCGTTTATGGCTGATTTATTAAAGCGTATGGATTGTTACCTGGAAATGGATTTTATGGATGTATCTAGTTATGGAAATGCAATGGTTTCTTCAGGAGAAGTAAAAATTCTTAAGGATTTAGATACATCTGTTGAAGGAAGAGATATTCTTATTATTGAGGATATTATTGATAGTGGGCTGACTTTAAGTTATTTAGTTGATTTATTCCGTTATCGGAAAGCAAAATCCATCAAAATTGTGACTTTGCTCGATAAACCAAGTGGAAGAAAAAGCGATATTCAGGCCGATTATGTTGGTTTCATCGTTCCGGACGCGTTTGTGGTCGGATATGGCCTGGATTATCAGGAAAAATACAGAAACCTTCCGTATATCGGTGTATTAAAGCCGGAAGTATATAGCAAGTAGTATTACTTGCTGCCTTACATCTACAAATCCTGTACGAGGGGTAATTCCTTGAATTAGCAAGATTTTCTATGATACTATTTAATATAGTTTGTTTATGCGGGAGGAGGTAAGAGATGAATCGGATTTTCCGTAATACCATCTTTTATTTATTAATATTTTTAGTCATTATTGGCGTTGTTAGTTTCTTTAACGGTAGTAATGAGCCTACCGATCATATTTCATATGATAAATTTGTACAGGAATTGGAAAATGGAAAGGTTAAATCATTTTCTATGCAGCCGGAACGAGGCGTTTTTGAAGTTCGCGGTGTGCTTGAAGAAAATGACAAAAAGTTTATCACGTATATTCCTAACAGCGAGAGAATCCTTGACAGTATCCAAAATGCTGATTCCAAAGTAGAAGTCATGCCTGCTAAAGAAACAAGCGGCTGGGTTACCTTTTTTACCTCAATTATTCCGTTTGTGATTATTTTTATTTTATTTTTCTTCTTACTTAACCAAGCCCAAGGCGGCGGCAGTCGAGTAATGAATTTTGGGAAATCCAAAGCTAGGCTTTATAACGACGATAAGAAAAAGGTTCGTTTTAGAGATGTAGCTGGTGCGGATGAAGAAAAAGCGGAATTGGTTGAAGTTGTTGAGTTTTTAAAGGACCCGCGGAAGTTTGCAGAACTAGGTGCGCGCATTCCAAAAGGGGTGTTATTGGTAGGACCTCCTGGAACGGGTAAAACTTTACTTGCCCGTGCGGTTGCTGGTGAAGCAGGTGTACCGTTCTTTTCTATAAGTGGTTCTGATTTCGTAGAAATGTTTGTTGGGGTCGGTGCATCTCGAGTTCGGGATTTATTTGAAAATGCAAAGAAAAATGCACCTTGTATTATTTTTATTGACGAGATTGACGCCGTAGGGCGCCAACGCGGTGCCGGCCTTGGTGGCGGTCATGATGAACGTGAGCAAACATTAAACCAATTGTTAGTTGAAATGGATGGTTTCGGTGCAAATGAAGGCATCATTATTATTGCAGCAACTAACCGTCCAGATATTCTAGACCCTGCATTGTTACGTCCAGGACGATTTGACCGTCAAATTACTGTTGACCGTCCTGATGTTAATGGACGTGAGGCAGTTCTAAAGGTTCATGCCCGCAATAAACCTTTAGATGAATCGGTTAATCTAAAAAACATTGCTATGCGTACACCTGGCTTCTCAGGTGCCGACCTTGAAAATTTATTAAACGAAGCTGCCTTAGTTGCGGCTCGTCAAAATAAGAAAAAAATTGATATGTCCGATATTGATGAAGCTACAGACCGTGTTATTGCTGGACCGGCGAAAAAGAGCCGTGTTATTTCCGAAAAAGAACGTAACATTGTTGCTTTCCATGAAGCTGGTCATACAGTGATTGGTTTGGTGCTAGATGAAGCTGAAATGGTCCATAAAGTTACCATTGTTCCGCGCGGTCAAGCCGGCGGTTATGCAGTTATGCTACCGAAAGAGGATCGCTATTTTATGACTAAGCCGGAATTGCTTGATAAAATTGTCGGATTATTGGGCGGTCGTGTCGCAGAAGAGATTGTTTTCGGTGAAGTGAGCACTGGTGCACACAATGACTTCCAGCGTGCAACTGGAATTGCGCGTCGGATGGTTACAGAATTTGGTATGAGTGAAAAACTTGGGCCGTTGCAGTTTGGCCAGTCTCAGGGTGGTCAAGTATTCTTAGGCCGTGATCTTCACAATGAACAAAATTACTCAGATGCCATTGCTTATGAAATCGATTTAGAAATTCAGCGAATCATTAAAGAATCTTATGAAAGATGTAAGCAGATTCTCACTGAAAATCGCGATAAGCTTGATCTGATTGCTAAAACACTTCTTGAAGTGGAAACATTGAATGCCGAGCAGATTAGGTATTTAGTGGAAAACGGTCGATTACCGGAAAATCCTGCTGAACTTGAATCTTTTCAATCTCCTTCCAAAAAAGCAGATGATGTGAAGGTAAAAATTAATATGAAAAAAGATGAGGATTTACCTGGTACTTCCAATAAATCCGATGAAATTGAGCCTAAATAAGGGTGCTTCCATTGAAGCACTCTTTTTTTTCATATTGCATTAGATGTGGTATGATGTTGCCATGTTAAAAAAGAAAAATCTGTAGAAGTGAGTGATCGGTTTGATTTTCGTTATTGATGTAGGAAATACAAACATTGTATTAGGTGTTTATGATAATGATGAATTGAAATATCATTGGCGCGTAGAGACAAGTAGGAACCGAACAGAAGATGAGTTTGGGATGAACATCAAAGCATTATTTGATTATTCAGGTCTGGCATTTTCAGATATAAATGGGATTATTATTTCATCTGTCGTCCCTCCAATTATGTTTGCCTTAGAAAGAATGTGCCATAAATATTTTCACATAAAGCCACTCATTGTTGGCCCTGGTATTAAAACAGGTTTAAATATTAAATACGAAAATCCTAGAGAAGTTGGGGCAGACCGAATTGTTAATGCTGTTGCCGCTATTCATGAATACGGTAGCCCACTTATCATTGTTGATTTTGGGACGGCAACCACGTATTGTTATGTGAACGAAGACCGCCAGTACATGGGAGGAGCTATTGCCCCTGGTGTGGGAATTTCGACAGAAGCATTATATTCGAAAGCTGCCAAGCTCCCTAGGATTGAAATAGCTCGTCCTGAGGGTGTGATTGGAAAAAATACCGTGGCAGCGATGCAGGCAGGAATTGTCTACGGCTATGTAGGACAGGTTGAAGGTATTGTTAAACGGATGATGGATCAGAGCGAAAAGAAGCCGACTGTTATTGCTACGGGTGGCCTTGCTACTTTAATTGCACAGGAGTCTACGGTTATTGATGTAGTTGATCCATTTTTAACATTAAAGGGCTTACAACTTATCTATAAGCGAAATGTAGGATAACCTAATGGAATAGTATAAAGAAAGGGGTTTATTATGAAGGATTATTTAGTAAAAGCACTTGCTTATAACGGTACGATTAGAGCTTATGCGGTGCGTACAACTGAAACCATTAGTGAGGCGCAATCTCGTCATCAAACCTGGCGCACAGCTTCAGCTGCACTTGGCCGCGCGATGACCGCAGGGGTAATGATGGGAGCAATGCTTAAAGGGGATGCGAAGCTGACCATAAAAATTGATGGGGGTGGACCTATTGGCCCCATTCTTGTTGATGCGAATGCCAAGGGGGAAGTCCGCGGTTATGTTACCAATCCTCATGTTGATTTTGAAGCGAACGAACACGGAAAGCTTGATGTCCGCCGTGCGGTCGGGACGGAAGGTATGTTATCAGTTGTAAAAGATATCGGGCTACGTGATTTCTTTTCTGGCCAAGTTCCGCTAGTCTCTGGGGAGTTAGGTGAGGACTTTACTTATTATTTTGCGACATCAGAACAAATTCCTTCTAGTGTTGGAGTAGGAGTATTAGTGAACCCGGATGATACCATATTAGCGGCTGGTGGTTTTATTTTACAGGTTCTCCCTGGAGCTGAAGATGCAGTCATTACACAATTGGAAGAACGTTTAAAAACGATTCCGCCAATTTCTAAATTAATTGAACGTGGTCTAACCCCAGAGGACATTTTGGATGAGTTATTTGGTAAAGGACAGGCAAAAATTTTAGAAACCATGCCGGTTCGTTTCCAATGTACGTGTTCTAAAGAGCGTTTTGCCGATGCGATCGTCGGGTTAGGTGCGAAGGAAATTAATGAAATAATTGTGGAGGAAGGAAAGGCTGAAGCGCATTGCCACTTCTGTAATGAAAAATACCTCTTTACGAAAGAAGAACTTGAAGAACTGAAAAAAGAAGCAAAATAGCTTACAGCCGCTAGGGCTTTTTGTATTGGGGGAGTTAAAGGTTGGGGAAAAAGCAGCTTCGGTTGATCATTGCTGGCCTTATCATCCTTAATTGTTTAACCATTGTATTTTTTCTATTTAAATTAAATAGTGTAAATAGGGAACTTCATAATGATGAGGTTGTGGCAACAGTAGGAAAGCAATCCATCACACGACAAAAGTGGCTAAACGAATTGGAAGCTAGGTACGGTAAAGAAGTGTTAAAGGATTTGATCAACCGGGAAGTTATACAGGTCATGGCAAAAAAAAATAATATAAACATATCAAAGCAAGAGATTGACAGAGAATTTCTGCTTCTGCAAGCCAATCAATCTTTTGAATCAAAAAGTGCTTCGGACGAAAAACAATGGAAGGAACAAATTCGTAACAGCCTTATATTAGAGGAGCTTTTAACAAAAGACGTTATCATTTCCGAGAAGGAATTAAAGGGA
The DNA here is from genome assembly GCF_010614825.1 of Neobacillus sedimentimangrovi. Lineage (NCBI taxonomy): Bacteria > Bacillati > Bacillota > Bacilli > Caryophanales > Bacillaceae > Neobacillus > Neobacillus sedimentimangrovi. The sequence goes on along the minus strand of NZ_JAAFZF010000048.1, from coordinate 8,776 downwards.
TATTATGACAAACATAAAGATTTGTTTAATATACCCGAAGTTTATCATTTGTCACATATTGTAGTAAAAACAAAAAAAGAAGCGGAAGATGCGTGCAAGGAACTGTCTCAAGGTTCAAGTTTCTCAGCATTGGCGATGGAACGCTCCATTGATGAGTTCTCGGCGAATGAAGGCGGAGATATTGGGTTTCTTACTGAAAGGGATAAACGTTATCCCGACCAGTATGTCGAGATTGCCAAAAAGTTAAAAAATAGAACCTATAGTAAACCTTTTAAGACAGAAGACGGATATATATTGTTATGGCTAGAGAAAAAGATAAAGGGAAAGAACTATTCGTTTAAGGAAGTCCGAAGCCAAATCCGTAGGCAAATGGCCCTTGAACAAATAAAAACATCAGCATCTGTAGAAACTCTTTGGGAAGAGGCAAAGGTCGAATGGTTCTATGGAAAAACAAAATAATTGATAAAACACAGAATTAGTTTCTGTGTTTTTCTTTTATGAAGATAGAAAGTATCTTTTTTAGAAATGTCTAGCTCCAGCGCCCTAGCGTCTATTGCCCTTCGGTCTCCGCCCTACGATAAGTCAACATCGATTCACCTTCGGTTCTTCGTGTTTCCTATATCTCAGTTGGAGAGTTCCATAAGGAAGGCTTCGGCAGCATGGACATCGCACGACCGAAAGCGACAGCTTTTGGGAGGAGGTCATACGCCGCTAAGCAGGGTGCTTTCGCTTTTCTTTTTAAATTCAAACAATTTTTACATTTTTATTGTAAAATGATTGACAAAACCAGGTGATCATTGGTACATTGTTTATAAATCCAATAAAAATACTCGGAATAGAGGTGCCTATATGGTTCGTGTTGCTAATTCAATTGCCGACTTAATCGGCCAAACACCAATTGTCAAATTAAACAGATTAGTAGATGAAGACAGTGCAGAAGTTTATTTAAAGCTTGAATACTTTAACCCTGGAAGCAGTGTAAAAGATCGTATTGCATTAGCGATGATTGAAGCAGCGGAAGAACAAGGTTTGATTAAACCAGGTGTAGATACGATTATCGAACCAACCAGCGGTAATACAGGAATCGGGTTGGCGATGGTTGCCGCTGCGAAGGGCTACCGTGCTGTGTTTGTTATGCCTGAAACTATGAGTCTAGAAAGACGAAACCTTCTTCGTGCATATGGTGCTGAACTAGTATTAACTCCGGGACCTGAGGGAATGAAGGGTGCCATTGCTAGAGCGGAAGCACTAGCAGCAGAAAAAGGGTATTTCATGCCACAACAATTTAAGAATAAAGCAAACCCTGAAGTTCACAGAAGAACGACAGGTAAAGAAATTGTGGAACAAATGGATCATCTAGATGCGTTTGTATCTGGTATTGGTACAGGGGGAACAATTTCTGGTGCAGGAAGCGTTCTTCGCGAAAAGTTCCCGAATATTAAAATTTATGCAGTGGAGCCACAGGATTCTCCAGTTCTTTCAGGTGGAAAACCAGGGCCGCATAAGCTCCAAGGCCTTGGAGCAGGCTTTGTTCCTGATACATTAAATACTGATATTTATGATGAAGTCATCCAAGTTAGCACAGAGGAAGCTTTCAATGCATCACGCCGTGCGGCGAGAGAAGAAGGGATTCTTGGCGGTATTTCTTCTGGAGCAGCGATCACTGCGGCCTTAAAAGTAGCAAAGCAATTAGGAAGAGGTAAAAAGGTACTTGCGGTTATTCCAGACAACGGTGAACGATATTTAAGTACACCATTATACCAATATGATGCTGAATAATAAGTTATAGGGACACCAGCAACTGCTGGATGTCCCTTTTTTTTAAAGTTAGAAGATTATTTATAATTCGAGAACTGTCTATCTCAAGCCTCGGTGAGAAGCCTTCTGTCTCTGCCCTACGATAAGTTAACATCGAATCTCCTTCATCTCTTCGTGTTTCCTATATCTCAGTTGGAGGCCACCACAAGGAATGCTCCGGCAGCATTAGCATCGCACGACCGAAAGCGTTAGCTTTTGGGAGGAGGCCATACACAGCTGACTAGGGGGCTGCCACTTTTCTGATATAATATTAAAAACTATGGTACAATTTCAAATATGATTGATTTTTGCAGCATGGGAGGATAATGGATGAAGGAATATATGATTAAATGCGGACCCTATACCTTGGATACGAGTAAAAAAACGATTATTATGGGGATTTTGAACGCTACGCCGGATTCATTTTCAGACGGGGGAAAATATAATAGAGTAGATTTAGCAGTGGAGCGGGCGAAAGAAATGGTGGCCAATGGTGCCGATATTATTGATATTGGCGGCGAGTCTACTCGGCCGGGATTTGAACCAGTTTCTGTAGAGGAAGAGTTAAAGCGTGTAATCCCAATTATCGAAGCGGTATCAAAACATGTTCAGGTTCCCATATCCATCGATACATATAAAGCAGAAACGGCAAGAAGAGCTATTGAAGCCGGTGCTCATATCATAAATGATGTTTGGGGAGCAAAGGCAGATGATCAAATGGGTGCTGTTGCAGCAAAATACAATGTGCCGATCATTCTCATGCATAACCGAAAGGATCGAAATTATTCATTTTTTATTAGAGATGTATTAAATGATCTATACGAAAGTATTGCCATTGTAAAAAAGGCAGGGGTGAAGGATGAAAATATTATTTTAGATCCGGGTATTGGTTTTGCAAAAGATTATCAGGAGAACCTGTTAATGATGCAAAATTTAGACAAGCTTGTCATGCTAGGTTATCCTGTCCTGCTAGGAACATCTCGAAAATCAATGATCGGACAGGCTTTAAATCTTCCTGTTCATGAAAGAATGGAAGGCACAGGGGCTACTGTTTGCTATGGCATTCAAAAAGGATGCCAAATAATCCGTATTCATGATGTGAAGGAAATGAGCCGAATGGCCAAAATGATGGATGCTCTGATCGGAAAAGGTGATTATATTGGATAAAATTTATGTAAATGGAATGGAATTTTATGGATATCACGGTGTATTTCCAGAGGAAAACGCGTTAGGGCAGCGCTTTAAAGTAGATTTAATGGTGGCGGTGGATTTAAAAAAAGCTGGACAAACCGATGAACTAGAATACTCTGTTCACTATGGTGAGTTATACCAGGTTTGCAAAGAAATTGTAGAGGGTAAGCCATATAAATTAGTTGAAACAGTGGCTGAAAAAATAGCCGGGGCTGTTTTGGATGGATTTCCTTTAGTATCAGAGGTAACGATAAAAGTAATTAAACCCGATCCACCAATTCCGGGGCATTACCAATCTGTTGCGGTAGAAATTACAAGGAGAAGATAAAAGTGGGAAATAAAGCATTTATTGCCCTTGGCTCTAACATGGGAAACCGTTATGATAATATAATGACAGCGATAAAATGTTTGACCAAAGATGGGGATATCCAATTGGTAAATTTTTCCTCTTTGTATGAAACAGATCCTGTCGGCTACGAAGAACAGGATTTATTTTTAAACATGGTAATTGAGGTTAACACGGCTTTAGAGGCTATGGAATTACTGGATAGGTGTTTAAAAATAGAAACTGAACTTGGAAGGAAAAGGGAAATAAAGTGGGGGCCGCGGACTATTGACCTTGACATTTTGACCTATAATCAAGAAAATATGAAAACAAAGAATCTTATTATTCCGCACCCAAGAATGCTTCAGCGAGCATTCGTCTTGATTCCACTTTATGAAATAAATCCTGATTTTCAACTTTCGGGTATGGATAAATCACTTGAAGAATGGATCAATGAATTACCTGATAAAGAAGGAGTCAGAGTATGGAAGCTGATAAATTGGGAAGACGTATTCGAGCCTATCGAAAATTAAAAGGCTATACACAGGAAGGTTTTTCAAAGAAACTGGGAGTGTCAGTTTCAATATTAGGAGAGATTGAGCGGGGGAATCGTCTACCTACTGATGATTTACTTGAAAGAATTATTCAATCTTTAAAAATAACGAAAGAGGACCTTGTTCTTTAATAATAAAATCAATAGGAAAAGGAGGTTAACTGGATGTTAAAAATTGGCGACGTTGAGATTAAAAATCCAGTCGTTTTAGCACCAATGGCCGGTGTTTGTAACTCTGCGTTCCGTTTAACGGTTAAAGAGTTTGGAGCTGGATTAGTATGTGCTGAAATGGTTAGTGATAAAGGGATTGTATTTAATAATGAAAAAACATTGAATATGCTTTATATTGATGAGCGTGAAAAGCCATTAAGCTTGCAAATCTTTGGTGGGGAAAAAGAAACACTGGTTGAGGCTGCTAAATTTGTTGATAAAAATACAAATGCCGATATTATTGATATTAATATGGGTTGCCCTGTACCGAAAATAACGAAGTGTGATGCAGGAGCGAAATGGCTACTTGATCCAAATAAAATTTATGAAATGGTATCTGCCGTCGTTGATGCTGTAGAAAAACCAGTTACCGTAAAAATGAGAATGGGCTGGGATGATGATCATATTTACGCGGTTGAGAATGCACAGATGGTTGAGCGTGCTGGAGGTAAGGCGGTTGCTCTCCATGGACGTACCCGTGTTCAAATGTATGAGGGTAAAGCCAACTGGGATATCATTCGTGAAGTAAAACAGTCAGTGAATATTCCTGTTATCGGAAATGGGGATGTTCGTACCCCACAGGATGCAAAACGAATGCTGGATGAAACAGGTGTTGACGGCGTTATGATTGGCCGGGCTGCACTTGGAAATCCATGGATGATTTATCGAACAGTACACTATTTAGAAACAGGCGAGTTAATAGGAGAACCATCTGTTCGAGAAAAAATCGATGTTTGTATCCTACATTTGGATCGCTTGATTGCATTGAAAAATGAGGATATTGCGGTTAGGGAAATGCGTAAGCATGCTGCGTGGTATTTAAAAGGTATACGTGGTAATGCAAAAGTACGAAATGCTATTAATGAGTGTCATACTCGAGACCAATTAGTAACTCTGTTAAACGAATTGGTTGCTGAAGTTGAAGCAAGAGAAGCTAATGTCGGTTGAAGTAGGATTATTTGACAATAAAAGTATCATTTCCTATAATATTTTTGTTTACTTGTTAAGCTGCCAGTGGAATTACTGGCAGTTTTTATTGTATTGATTTACTTTTTTGATGTCTGAATACATTGATTTGTGTAAAATAATAGAAGTATGCCGTCTTTGGTACTTGCGCGATATTTCATGCGTTTTACATAATTAATTGATTAATGGAGTTGATAGTTGTGAGTCATGAAGAATTAAATGACCAATTAAGGGTAAGACGGGACAAAATGAATATGTTGCGGGAAAAGGGATTTGACCCATTTGGTAAGCGTTTCGAGCGTTCCCATAGCAGTATCGATTTAATTAACACTTATGGAGAATTAGAAAAAGAAGAACTTGAAGAGAAAAACATTTCTGTTTCTCTTGCTGGCCGGATTATGACCAAACGTGGAAAAGGTAAAGCTGGTTTTGCTCATATTCAAGACTTAACTGGTCAAATTCAAATTTATGTAAGAAAAGATACTGTCGGTGAAGATCAATATGAAATCTTTGACTCTTCCGATTTGGGAGACATCGTCGGTGTTCACGGTACACTTTTTAAGACAAAAGTGGGCGAGCTATCTATTAAGGTAAAAGACTTTGTTTTCTTAACAAAATCACTGCGTCCGCTACCAGAAAAATTTCATGGTTTGAAAGATGTGGAACAGCGTTACCGTCAGCGTTATCTTGACTTGATTATGAATCAAGAAAGCAAGGAAACATTTATTACCCGTAGTAAAATCATTCAATCTATGCGCCGGTATTTGGATGAACAAGGTTATTTAGAAGTTGAAACACCAATGATGCATGCGATTGCTGGTGGAGCATCAGCACGCCCGTTCATCACGCATCATAATGCGCTTGATATGCAATTATATATGCGTATTGCAATTGAATTGCATTTAAAACGATTGATTGTCGGAGGTCTTGAAAAAGTATATGAAATTGGCCGGGTTTTCCGGAATGAAGGAATATCTACTCGCCATAATCCTGAATTCACAATGATGGAGCTGTATGGAGCATATCTCGATTACCAAGATATCATGAGTTTGACAGAAAACATGATTGCCCATATTGCTCAAGAAGTAAAAGGAACTACAACTATCCAATATGGTGAATATGAGGTAGACCTCAAGCCTAAATGGAAAAGACTTCATATGGTAGATGCGATTAAAGAATATACTGGTGTGGACTTCTGGAAGGAAATGAGTGTAGAAGAAGCTCGGGAGCTTGCTAAGGAACATGGAGTCGAAATTAACGATAATATGCTTTATGGTCACATTGTTAACGAGTTCTTTGAGCAAAAAGTAGAGGATAAGCTGATTCAGCCAACATTTATTTACGGTCACCCAGTAGAAATCTCACCACTAGCAAAGAAAAATGATGAAGACCCACGATTCACTGATCGATTTGAATTGTTTATTGTAGCCCGTGAACATGCAAATGCCTTTACAGAGCTTAATGACCCAATTGATCAAAGAGAACGTTTTGAAGCGCAGTTAAAAGAACGTGAACAAGGTAATGATGAAGCTCATATGATGGATGAAGACTTTGTCGAAGCGTTGGAATATGGTATGCCTCCAACGGGGGGACTAGGTATTGGTATTGACCGTCTTGTCATGCTTTTAACAAATTCTCCATCTATCCGTGATGTACTTCTATTCCCGCTTATGCGACATAAATAAAATAAACCTAGTGAAAAAGTGCCGATCTTCGGCACTTTTTTTATTAAGATAAGGAATTAAATTTCGGACGATAAAAATGTTCTAGCACATACCTTTTATTTTCGAGTTGCTTTCTTTTTCCGTCCTTCACTAGTGATCATCAAATCAGTTCTTGCACTATATGATATATAATTTATTTTTCCTATCTTGGCCCTTTAACCGCCGCAGAAACCGATGTGCTGGAAAAAGAATAGCCAAGTTTAATAATGTCATTACTACTCGACTATTTACATAGGGTCTGAAGATGGTGTTCGATAATTAAATCCACTTGATCGGATGATATCTTATCTGGGTGCATAATGATATGCATGGCTAGTCCATCAATTAATGCGTATAGCCGATCCGTTTCCAGGTCTTGATTAATATGTGGTTTTGTTAAACCATTCTGAATGAGTTTCTCAATAATACTACTCATGACAAATTTTAATTCATCATACACTTTCTCACTTAAAGGTTGTAAGTATGGATCGACAAGTGCTTTTGTTGTAAAAGCAAGCCAAACCTCCATTTCTACGCGGGTTTCCTCATTTAATGGAATAAATTCCTTTAATAGATTTTTTATTACCACAATCGGTGGACCATCAAAATTCATCCGTTTTATTCTTTGTTTTACTCTTTCTGAAACAAAGTTCATGGTAAAGGCATAGAGTTCTGATTGGGTTGAAAAGTAATGTCGCAGTGAACCTACCGACAAATTCGCCTCCTTCGCAATGTTTCTAACTGTTGCCTGCTCTATGCCTTCCTTCTTAATAACTCTTATGGCTGCTTCAGCGACAATTTGTTTCTGTTTATCATGGTCAACAATTTTTGGCATGTTTACATTATAACTTATTGTTTTTTTTAATACAAATGTGTTAAATTAGTTTTAATACAACTGTATTAAAACGAGGGGTGTATCTGATGATTGGCTGGTTTATCGTGGCTGCTGAAGTTGGTTTTTGGGTTTTTGTTATATCAGGTTTATTCTTTAGATATCTATTAAAACTTAAAAGGCTCGGGGGATTTTTATTGCTAAGTACACCACTAATTGATTTATTATTAATTATAGTAACTGTCATGGATATAAAAAATGGAGCTACAGCCAATACATTCCATGGTTTAGCAGCAATTTATATTGGAGTGACTATTGTCTATGGTCATCGAATGATAAAGTGGGCGGATGAAAGATTTGCTTATTGGTTGGCAGGCGGTGCCAAACCAAAAAAGGGACCAAAATATGGATCAGAGCATGCGAGAATAGAAAGGATAGGGTGGTTTCGTCATCTTCTTGCATGGTTCATTGGATGTTCATTATTGTATCTAATGGTATGGTCAATTGGAGAACCTTCAAGAACAGAAAACTTACTAAGTCTAATTAAAACTTGGACCATGATTTTAATAATCGATTTTATCATCAGTTTTAGTTACACGATTTGGCCTAAAAAGGAAAAAGCAAATATGTGAAAAGAAGCCTTCTTGAAATATTCAGGAAGGCTTCTTATGCAATAAATAAGAATTAAAGTGAGTGAAAATTACAACTTTGATATTTAGCTAGAAAAATATAAAAAAGCTATTGCACAGGATCATTTATGGTGATATATTAATATCTGTTGTTGCAAGACAACAAACTTTTAAAACAAAAGATGAAAAAAGTTGTTGACTTCGGGTTGATGACTTGATATAATAAAAAAGTCGCGCTTGAGCGGCGGAGTAAATTGTTCTTTGAAAACTAAACAAACAAAAACGTCAACAAATCACAACATTCGTTTCTTTCGAAACGAAACCAACGTTAATTTTATGAGCTAAATCAACTTTTTTTGGAGAGTTTGATCCTGGCTCAGGACGAACGCTGGCGGCGTGCCTAATACATGCAAGTCGAGCGGATCAATAGAAGCTTGCTTCTGTTGGTTAGCGGCGGACGGGTGAGTAACACGTGGGCAACCTGCCTGTAAGACTGGGATAACTTCGGGAAACCGGAGCTAATACCGGATAATTCATCCCCTCGCATGAGGGGGTGCTGAAAGTCGGTTC
>NZ_JAAFZF010000047.1:0-20551 GCF_010614825.1 Neobacillus sedimentimangrovi | reverse complement strand
TCTCGAGCTTGAAAGAGTACTATGACTTCTGCTGACTTCTGACTGCTCAGCTATCTATCACTAGATAGGTTACCAAGGTTACTTGGCGTGCCAGCCAGACCTCCCCGGGTAAGAGTGTAATCTTTCCTTCCATCCATCTGCTTCATTTACTCTGTATCACCTTCGGCAGAAAGGGCTTTGTTTTGTCATGCAAACTCACCCAGTGATACCTAGCCTCATATGAAGTTCGTGTTCCTCAGACCGGAAGTTTGCCGCTCGCTTCCTTCAGATTCCGCGTCACCACGGACACCCTTGCGTTAAGCTAACTGCTACTTCTGCCTTCGCAGCTCGGGACTTTCACCCTATAGATTACACCCATGCCGGGCGCACATAAACAAAGACTTGGTAGTCCAAGTCTTTGTTCATATAAGCAAATTTAGCTTTTTTTATGTAATTATAAGTTTTAACCTTTCCATTATCCCATTTTAAACCCATTTTGATGGTTAATTTCAGATGTTTTCAATTAATTTATTTCGCATTTGAGTAGCTGCGAAAAGTGCTACTTTGTCTTGTAGTACTTCTTCAGGTTTGTTTCCATTTCCAAGAATATATCCGGCAAATTCAATTCCCATAAAATCAAAAATGTATTGAAATTGCTGAATCAAAGGCAGTCCTTTAATGTAAGGATCATCTCCTCCAACAGCAATAACAAACGCTTTTTTTGAAGCCATCTTACTCTTGAAATCAGGATATTTCGGGTCCCTTAAAGTTTGTGACCATCGATCAATAAAGTTTTTCATTGTTCCTGACATGCTATACCAATAAATTGGAGTAGAGAATATTAAAATATCATGTGGGAGTATACGATCAATGATTGAATTATAATCATCATTTCTTTCCTGAAAACCATCTTTTGAGTGACGCATGTCTATAATGGGTTGAATATTAAAATCTCTTAAATAAATTTTTTCTGTAGCTATATCTTGAATTACTAGTTCTGTCAGTTTCTCCGAATTTCCATTAGGACGGGTTCCCCCATATATAACTGCTATTGACATTTTTCATTTCCTCTTTTCCTTTAAATTGAGAATTTACTATTTTCTCCTAAAAAATTCCATTGGTATCTTTCCAAGTGGAGTAAATTGAAAAATCCTCTATTTATGATTAGGTCCTTTCCTTTTGATTCCCAGAAAACCTCATTTACTTATGGTACGGTTCATTTCGATTGATTCGAAAAGCCCGATAAATTTGCTCAACCAAGATGAGTCTCATTAATTGATGAGGGAAAGTCATTTTCGAAAAAGATAGCTGCTCGTTTGATCTTTTTATTACTTCATCACTTAACCCTAATGATCCGCCAATGACAAAAGTAATTTTACTTTTTCCGTAGGTGGCCAATTTATCCAATGTCTCTGCCAGTTCTTCAGATGATTGCATTTTCCCCTGAATCGCAAGAGCAATAACATGCGAATCAGGGCTGATCTTCGCTAAAATTCTTTCGCCTTCTTTTTGTTTGACCTGTTTCATTTCTAGATCAGATAGTTCCTCCGGAGCCTTTTCATCTGCCACTTCCACAATTTCGACTTTGGCATAAGCAGAAAGCCGTTTTAAATACTCCTCAATACCCTGCTTTAAATATTTTTCTTTTAATTTTCCAACGGTAATAATAGAGATATTCACAATCCACAACCCTTTATTTTTTTGTTACAAACAGCTTACAAACAACATATCCACAATAGTTATCCACATATTCACATTTTTTGTCCACATATTGTATGAAATCACTTGTTCGCCACAATATATATAGCCCTGTTTTGGCAATATTCACAGCTTGTGAATAAATTATCCACATCCAATTTATTTAAAACTGGAAAGGTTTCATATTCTTCCACAATGGTATCCAATGCTTCTCCTACATGTTCCTCACAACAATAAATCATTTTTCCATCCCTCCAAACAACCAAACTCTTTTCTACTTAATCTGTTATATTCGCTTCATATTTTTAACGACTCATTAATAGGTCATACACTTAACTGAACCTAATTATCATACCATAAGAAAAAAAAGGAAAGTGAGTAAATCACTTTCCCCGCCAATCACATTATTCTGTTTGATCACTAGCCAATTTGATAGTCGTTTTTTGGAGCTTCCCATCTCGGTAAAATTTAACTTCCATGCTTTCTCCAATTTTTTTCTTCTGATACAAATGCTTACGAAGCTCAATCACATCATTTATTTTATTACCGTCCAATTCAACAATTACATCCAGCTCCTGCAATCCAGCTGCTGCTGCTGGTGAACCTGGAACTACTTGACGAATAGCAACCCCATAAGTAACGTCATCTGGAAGTTTTAATGCTTCTTTCTGATAATAAGCTGGTATTTCATCTACAGATTTTAAATCGATTCCCATATAAGGTCTCTTAACCGTTCCAAACTTTTCAAGGTCACTAATAATGGGCTTTGCTGAATTAATTGGAATGGATAAACCGATACCTTCCACTGCATTCTGAGCAATTTTCATGGAGTTAATTCCAACAACCTGACCAGCCATGTTAATCAATGCACCACCACTGTTCCCAGGATTAATGGCCGCATCTGTTTGTAGGACTTCCGCCTGCCAGTCGACAACCCCATCCTGATTAATGTCTACAGGAATTGCCCGCTCAAGTCCAGATATAATTCCTTGAGTGACGGAACCTGAGAATGTTGGTCCTAGTGGATTTCCTATAGCAATCACTGGTTCACCCATGTTTAATGTGTCTGAATCACCGAATTCAGCAACCTTTTTAATTTTACTTGCATCTATTTTCAGTACAGCCAAGTCTGTCCAAATATCACTGCCTAGTAGCTCGGCGGGAATCTTGGTACCATCTGAGAGGCTTACTTCCAATCTAGTAGCTCCTTCAACTACATGAGCATTGGTAACAACAAACGCTTCATTTCCTTCTTTTTTATAAACAACTCCTGAACCTGTACCAGCAGCCTCTTCTGAATTTGTATTATTATCAAACCAAAACCTAGATGATTGGATATTATTAATACCGACAACAGCATCGGCTGCCTTATCAATGGCAGTCGTTGTATCTGTTTTTACATCATAGGCTACCTGCTTTATAACACCTGTCTGGTTTGTATTTGTATTTGATTCTATTTCTGATTGATCCGGTTCCACATGATATGGAATCACACCTATTTTAGAAAGGGCCGGTATTGATAGAATAACAAGCAAAGCACCAAGAATGGCTCCAACTAAACTGGCAATTAGATAGCCTCCCTTTTTCCCTTTTTTCTCCTCATAGCGATTAGGTGAATGATCATCATAATACCCCATTTGTATCATTCCTCTCTTTTGAAACAATGACTAATTTTTAGTTTGGCCTTATACCTACAATTATACTCATTCCTAAGCAAAATACTTAAAAATTGCATTTTTTTACATAAAACTTACGAGATTGTTCATATATTTTTAATAATTTGACATGTTCTACCTTCATCTGTTTATAACAAAAAAAGGGGCTGTCCGGAAAGTGGTATTTCAGCCGAAATCTTTATAAAAGCAAAACCCAAGAATGCTGTTAAATCAACATTCTTGGGTTTTTAATTTGGGTTCATTTTTCTCTTAAATGGACTTTTTAGACAGCCCCTGTTTCTACTAAACTGCTGTTAAAATAGTTGGGATCTTTGGATCCGTATCATATAACTCAAATTGCTCGCCAACAATAATCCCACGGGATTTTAATGTTTGAGTTACCGACATTCTCGCTAAGTCTTTCATATTATTATCAAGACTTAAATGGGCAAGATAAATTCGTTGTGTCCTGTCCCCAATCACATCACTCATTGCCAGTGCAGCATCTTCATTTGAAACATGTCCAACATCGCTAAGAATACGTCGTTTAATACTCCAAGGATATCTTCCCATCCGTAGCATATGGACATCATGATTGGATTCAAAAATATAAACATCTGCATTGGAAATAATGCCTTTCATTCGGTCACTTACATAACCGGTGTCCGTAATTTGAACAAGCTTTTTTCCGGAATGATGGAAAATATAAAACATTGGTTCAGCCGCATCATGGGAGACACCAAAAGATTCAATATCTACGGAGCCAAAGCTTTGAACGGTCTCCATATTAAAAACAAATTTCTGTTCAGTCGGTATTACGCCTACTGAGCTCTCCATCGCTTTCCATGTTTTTTCATTTGCATAAACAGGCAATTTATATTTTCGGGCCAAGACACCGATTCCTTTAATATGATCACTATGCTCATGAGTGACAAATATAGCAGAAAGCTTGCTGATATCCCGATCTATTTGCTGAAAAAGCTGCTCCATTTGTTTGCCGCTTAGACCTGCATCCACAAGGAAGGAGTGTTCGTCAGACTCAACATACAGAGCGTTTCCCGTACTCCCACTTGCCAGAATGCTATAACGTAAAGACATACATTATTCACTCCACATTTATATTTTCATCACTATTAAAATCAATGATCTTGCCCTCAAATGCATTAACAAATAGGCTTTTTTCATCATTAACCACAATACGCCACGTTGGTGCCAATACTTGCGATGCAGCCAACTGAATCCTGGTAGAATACCCAAGTTCCACTTTTGTAATCTCACTTTTAGGCTGTAGCTCACCTTTTTGATGTAAGGTTTCCATTGCTTTTAAAGGTGGAAGAACAGCTTCCTTTTCCGTCAGCTTTTCAAATTCCTCCAAATAGGTTTGTTGATAAGAAACGATCTGATTTTGGGAATTATAATAAAATACAATCATTCCGTTAATATTTTTATATAAAGGAACATTCTCGTATTGCTGATAATAAATTATCGTGTTCTTTTTTTCGTTTCTTTCCCCAAATTGATATTGATCGCCATAAAGGATATTTTCCTTTACAAAAGAAGCAAGCTCAGACGGCTCAAATTTTTCACCTAACTGTATGGGTTTTTCCAATTCGGAAATAATGGATGTACCTGATTCATTAATCTTGACTACTTGTCCTTTTAACTTGGTCAAGTCTTCTTTATTAAAAATTTTGGGTTTTGCACTAAAGTATTGTGCTTTAATATCCGTCTTTGGAAGCTCCTTAAATTTAATTTCATCATTCTTCAATTTTTCCTCAATAGAAGTTGGTGTCATAATCTCGTATTTATTGGCATCCCGGATTTTCATGAGTTGAAAGAGGAGGTATACATCTAAAATAAGAAAAGTAATAATAAATATTGTTTTTATTTTACTCCAATCCATGTTTAAGACCTCCTAGGTCTTCCATCGTAATTTGTCTCCAAGTGCCATCATAACGATAAAACCAGGCAGGCTCCAAAACGATTAATCGATTATCCTTAGAATCCCTATCCATCCGGTAGCCTAAAACCATATCTTCTAAAAGCTCGGATTTAAAGTTACGTTGATTCTTAAGAAATTCCAAAGCCTTGTGCCCTGAAGGACGTTTTACCGTTTGCATTTCCGTGGTTAATGGAAGCTCAAGCGCAATATTGGGTCGTTTATATTGACTAATTTCATTTCGACCCCATACTTCAGTAATTTCCGAAAGCCCGTGGTCATGAAAAACAGGGTATCCATCATCGGTATAGAGTCGAAATGTGGTAATTGCACTATATTCATTTTTATATACATAGCGATAAGAGTCTGTCCACCCACCATGTTCATTGACAAAATCAATACTCCGCTTGACTAATTCATAGGAATCCTCTACATAATCATCATCAGCGGTTGGGTTGACATAGGAAAGAATGTTGCTATCACTGTCTACAGTCATTTTACTAGAATCATTCGTAAATTCTTCTATTTGGCCAGTTGTGTTTTTTTGAACAAAGCTTGGATCTCTAAAAAGTGCCTCCTTAAATTCCTCTGAATTCAGAGTAACAGGCAAAAACTTATAGATCAGCATCTCCGTTTCACTTTCTGGTAGAAATAATGTTGTTTCCTCAGAAAGTTTATAGGCAAAATAACGGGGCAACTGGTACGCTTTCTTATAAAAATCACGGTTAAACTCGCTTAAATTAGCGGGTGATATATGGCTGATATAGACTTCCTGATTTTCTGTAGAAACAAAGTAGACAATCCCATTCTCTCCTCCTGAATTATCTACACTAATAATAATTCGATTAAAATTGAAGGAAGGAACTTTTTTCCCCTCAATATTCAGTACCCTTCGATATAATTCAATAGGAACTTCACCTGGAAATATGATTTCAGCATTTCCAGTTAAATGAATGAGGTCGTCAATATTTTCTACCTTCTCCGTATAATTTTTCACATCAAAAAATGTCCATTTCGTTAATTCCTTGATGACGGCATCAAGTTTCTGTGTATTATTCGTGCCGTAATGCTCGTTTTTCATATGGTATAAAATACGGTCAGGGCGGATAATTTTATCAATTTCTTTTGCATCACTTAACGTAACTGATTCGACAAACGGACGGTTTTCAATCGTATCGTAATTAGGCTGATAGGTCCATAGATTCCATGTTAATAAAATACTGACCAATACTAATATTGTTAAGATAACGGATTTAATATTTTCATATCTCATGACCATTCATCCTCTTCAGCTCGCTCATATGGCAAAGAAAAAGAAATCGTCGTTCCTTTTCCTTCCTCACTTTCCGCCCAGATGTTTCCTCCATGAGCATCCACAATTTCTTTCGCAATAGCAAGTCCTAATCCCGTACCACCCATTTTTCGAGTTCTTGCTTTATCTACGCGATAAAATCGATCAAATATTTTCCCAATACTTTTTTTAGGTATCCCCATTCCTTGGTCCGATACACTGACAACCATCCATTTTCCTCGTTCTTCAACAGAAAAGGTGACCTGACCGCCTTCTGGAGAATACTTTAGAGCATTGGAAATAATATTGTATAAAACCTGCGTCAATTTGTCTTCATCGATTTCTACAAACATAGCTTGATCAGGAAGATTTCGTTTAAAGGTGACATTTTGTTCCTTTGTCATCTCAAACCGGTCAATAATTCGATGGAAGAATTTGATAAAGTTCACCCATTCCATTTTCATCTGATAATCGGTACTATCCATTTTTGATAGGGTGAGCAAATCATTAACAAGTCGAATCATACGTTCCGTTTCTGTCCTTGTTACTTCCAAAAAGTTTGGAGCAAGCTCCTCATCTCGCCAAGCCCCGTCCGCTAATGCTTCTAGATAGCTTCTCATCGTTGTTAATGGAGTCCTAAGTTCATGAGAAACATTGGCCACAAACTCTCTTCTTTCGGCATCAATTTTCTCCTGCTCTGTAATATCATGAAGGACACAGATTAAACCATTCACAAACCCTGTTTCCTTTTGAATGACGGAAAAATTGGCCCGAAGAATATAGTTTTTCGTTTTCGTACTATAATCCAAAATTAAAGAATCCTTTTCTTCCAACAAGTCTTCAAAGGTATTCGTATCATCTAAATCTAATAAAGACACAATCGGCTGGGACAGGACTGTTTCACGTGAAACATTCAGCATTTCTGCTGCCTGTTCATTAATCAAAATGACTCGCCCTTTTCGATCAGTAGCAATAACACCATCAGTCATATAAGAGAGAACAGAGGAAAGTTTCCTTCTTTCTCCTTCTGTCATTGCCTGCGCTTCTTGAAGCTTTCTGGTTAAATTATTAAAGGTGATTGCCAATGTTCCGATTTCATCATTTCCATACACTTTAACTTTACGAGAAAAATTTCCTTTCGCCATGGCCATCGCTTGTTTTTTCATATCAGCAATCGGTCTGGTAATAGTCTGGGCAAGTAAAATGCCAAGAAGAGCCGTAATGGATAAGGCAATGGCTGTTCCAGTGGCAAAAATTCCATTTATGGTTTTCATCTGTTCAAACACCGTTTCAATCTTTGCCTCTAAATAAATAGCCCCTATCACTTTTTTTCCAGATTTTATCGGGGTAGAAAGGACCCAAATCCGATTTCTTCCATGGGGCTCCATTTCAATGGCACTTAAATCCTCTTCTAATACCATTGATTGCTTAATCCGGAGCTCAGTTGTTTTCTGACCAACTACTCCTTGATTTCCAGGATGAGAAGTTCCCAGTATTTTGAGAGATCTGCTTTCAATGACCATAACTTCAGATATATCCCCAGCATCATCAAAATCCCTAAGAATTTTTCTAATATCTTCTTCAAGTGTGGGATCATCTTGTGTTCTTTGCTTTTCCATTTCCTCTCTTATATTATAGGCAAGCAAATTCACTCGTTCTTTTATAGATGTTTGAAAATTGGTCCTTAACGTTTCCTCCAGCTGTCGGACAAAATAAACACCGATAATTTGCATGGCCACAAGTATAAGGAGAACATAGATGATGACAAACTTTACATGTATCGAGCTAAAGAAACCAACTTTTTTCACCAGTCATTACTCCTGTTCAGGATTCCGCAGATAATAACCGACACCACGACGTGTTACAATCCATGCTGGATGGCTTGGATTGTCTTCAATTTTTTCACGAAGGCGTCTAACTGTTACGTCTACAGTACGGACATCACCGTAATAGTCATACCCCCAAACGGTTTGAAGCAAATGCTCTCTTGTCATTACCTGGCCAATATGTTTCGCCAAATAGTACAGTAATTCAAATTCACGATGCGTCAATTCAATAGTCTCTCCACGCTTGGATACGACATATGCATCCGGATGTATCACAAGAGAGCCAACGACAATTTCGTTTGTCTCATTTTCTGCTTCTGGTTGCGTAGTAATTTGCTGATGCCTGCGTAAGTTCGCTTTTACACGGGCAATTAATTCCCTTGTACTAAATGGCTTAGTCACATAATCATCTGCCCCAAGCTCCAGCCCAAGCACTTTATCAATTTCCGAATCTTTTGCTGTCAGCATGATAATAGGCATGTCATATTTTTTACGGACTTCACGGCAGACTTCCATCCCGTCTCTTTGCGGCAACATAATATCTAATAGAATTAAATCAGGTTGTACTTCCTCTACTAAACGGAGAGCTTCGTTTCCGTCATAAGCACAATATACATCATAACCTTCTTTTTTCAGGTTGAATTGTAAAATATCCGCAATTGGTTTTTCATCATCAATAACGAGAATTTTCTTATCCATAACCATTGCTCCTTTTTTAATAAATCTATTTTATGAAAAGTGATTGAATCTCACACGTATTCTATTTTACTTTACCATTGTTACATCATAAATTCATCTACTAGTATTTGTCTTTTTCAATCGTCTATGTCAAATAGAAAAGCAAAAGCACCCTGCTCAGCGGCGTAAAGCCTGGAGGTCTCCAACTGAGATATAGGAAACACGAAGAGCGTATTCGATTCGATGTTGACTTATCGTAGGGCGGAGACCGAAGGATTCTAGCCGCTAGGGTGCTGAAGCTAGACAATTCTCTAAGTCCTAAATACACATTCTTATCTTATATAGAAAAGCAAAAGCACCCTGCCCAGCGGCGTATGACCTCCTCCCAAAAGCTATCGCTTTCGGTCGTGCGATGTGGATGCTGCCGGAGCCTTCCTTGTGGAGCTCTCCAACTGAGATATAGGAAACACGAAGAGCTCAAAGCGACTCGATGTTGACTTATCGTAGGGCGGAGACCGAAGGACACTAGCCGCTAGGGCGCTGGAGCTAGACAATTCTCTAAGTCCTAAATACACTTTCTTATCTTAATAGAAAAGCGGAAGCACCCTGCTCAGCGGTGTAAAGCCTCCTCCCAAAAGCTATCGCTTTCGGTCGTGCGATGTTTATGCTCCCGGAGTCTTCCTTGTGGTGGCCTTCAACTGAGATATAGAAAACACGAGGAATGACCAACCATAAAAAAGAAGAGCGAAGGCGTCTCTCCGCTGTGGGCTATATCATCCAAATTGAACATAAATTTTCTTTTTCATAAGAAAAAGTCTCTAGTTTCTACTAGAGACCATTATCGGTTGACGTAGTTTAGCGGATCGACCAGACGACCGTTTTTATAAACTTCAAAATGAAGGTGGGTTCCTGTTGAATTCCCTGTTGATCCCATAATTCCAATTGAGGATCCTTTTGAAACTGTTTGACCAACACTTACATCAATAGATGACAAATGAGCGTATAGTGTACGGAAGCCATTTTTATGATCAATAATAATTTTATTTCCATAGCCTCCGCTCCAGCCTGCAGAAACTACCACACCATTATCTGCCGCTTTAATCGTTCGATCGCTTGGTCTTGCAATATCGATTCCTTTATGCAATCTTCCCCAACGTTGCCCCATTTTACTGGAAATGTAGCCGCCGACTGCCGGCCAGGCAAAGCTTCCTTCTCCCTGAGAAGAAATGACTTTTGTTCCTTTTTTAACTATGTTTTTTATAGGCTGCTGGAGAATTTTTTCATACGTAACCTCTTTCTTAACAGTTACCCCGTTCTGCTCAAAAATTAAATAGGTAACAGATCGTGAACCATTTTGACCTTCCTGCTGGGTTATCGTCTGTCCCTTGGGAAGGGATGAATCCTCTATAATTTCTTGTGTATATGGTACTTCCTCAATCAAGTTTGATTCTTTTTCCACAATTACGTCGACAAAAGGGTTTGGTACAGTAACATTCAATTCTTGTCCAATTTGCATAGAGGTTGTTTCTGTTACTCCCGGATTTAATGCTAGTAATTGCTCCATTTTCAAACCATGCTTTTGAGCAATAGATTCAAGAACATCTCCCTCTTGAACCACATATTTAATCTCCTCCAACGCACCTTTTTGTAAAAAGGTAACCGCATCTTGTGGAGACATAATTTTTTCCGGTTCAACAGTTCTTGTATCAATTGAAACTTCTTTCGATAAACGAATGTCTAAAATGCGAGTTTCATTTTCGCCCAATGGAGGCATTGTATTTTTGTCAAAGCCACTGCGCTCCTCATACTCCTTCAACTGATCCTCAGATACATATTGAAGTTTAAGATTCCTAATGGCTTCTTCTGCATGATCTTTGTTTTCCAAATATACTATAGGCTCACCATCAACCAATATAGCGGCAGCCTCCACTTGAATTTGAAAACTATCTTTTAAAGTTTGTATGGTTTCATTGTTATTTACAGATAAACCAAAAACTTGTTCAGGGATATACTCTATTTGCTGTCCAAGTTTACTATTCAAAAATTCATTCGAATGATTACTTGTATTTACTCCTTCAGTAATCGTTTGTTCAATCACTTTTTTATCTGTAACTTTACCAATATATGTACCATTAAGGTAGACATGGTAAATTGTTGATTCGTCAGCCGAGTCAGCTAAAGCAGTTGACCCATTGGTAAAAGTAATAACTGAAGCAAGCACTGCTGAAGCGACCATTGTTTTAAGCCAGAAATATTTCTTTGCTTTTGTTTCCCTATGCAAGAAAAACATATTTTCCTCCTAAGCCACGGTAAACCTTTTTTCATTTCATGATCCAATTAATAAGGGTTTGACCGGAATTTTAGCCTTTTATAATGTAACATAGTTTGATATAAAAAGATTCATAGTCTTTATAATGTAATAAAAGTGTATTATTACTGACATGTTCCTACGTTTTTTGAAACACATTAGTTACATTTACCTGTTTTATCTTTAAAAAACAGTTAAAAATACCCATAAAATATTCATAACAGCGCTAGGCAATTCTCAAAAAAATCTACTATCCAAAAATCTTATAAAAAAAGAAGCTTGTTTTATACAAGCTTCTTTAGGGATGGCTCAGGACGGAATCGAACCGCCGACACAAGGATTTTCAGTCCTTTGCTCTACCGACTGAGCTACTGAGCCATATTTATATATTTTTTCTAATTTAAGTACTATGTAAGAAAAATGGCGGTCTGGACGGGACTCGAACCCGCGACCTCCTGCGTGACAGGCAGGCATTCTAACCAACTGAACTACCAAACCGTATTTATATGGCAGTCAACAAGTAGACCGGTCTTGCCTGTCTTTTGCTGACCGCCATTCGCCGATGACCCCTACGGGATTCGAACCCGTGTTACCGCCGTGAAAGGGCGGTGTCTTAACCACTTGACCAAGGGGCCAATCAAGAAAAATGGTGAGCCATGAAGGACTCGAACCTTCGACCCTCTGATTAAAAGTCAGATGCTCTACCAACTGAGCTAATGGCTCATTTACGCCTTATCGTTGCGACGTTTTTTATAATATCATGATAGTTTCTCGTTGGCAACACTTTTTTAAAAATTTTTTTATTTAGTAGTTTTTTTGTTAGATAATCGTTAATATCCATATAACAAAGAGAAAAAAATCTCTTTAGAAGGCTCTTTTACAATTCAATCTAAATGAATTGTTTTAAAAAATTTTTTTCTCATAAGACACCTATACTTTTTTGTACAAATAACCTTTTTCATCCTAATTCTAATGATAAAACCACTCCTTTAATTTTGTCCTTGAAAAGGAACAAGGGGCTCTTCTTTTAGAAGAGGAGCCCCTCATTCTTATTATAGGCTATTTTAAATCTGTCTCCAAGGATTGCGGACAACGTTTGTTTGGTTACGGTCTGGACCGACAGAGAAGATTGATAGTGGGATCCCTGTTAATTGAGAAATACGCTCTACATAATGACGCGCATTCACTGGAAGTTCATCTAATGATTTACAACCAGTAATGTCTTCTGTCCAGCCAGGCATCTCCTCATAGATAGGCTCACATTGTGCTAATACTTTAAGATTAGCTGGATATTCGGTAATAATCTCTCCATTATAACGATAAGCTGTACAAATTTTTAATGTCTCAATGCCAGTTAACACATCAATGGAGTTAAGTGATAGATCCGTTAAACCACTAACACGACGGGCATGGCGGACAACCACACTGTCGAACCAGCCAACTCGACGAGGACGACCTGTTGTTGTACCATACTCGCGGCCTACTTCACGAATTTGATCACCAATTTCATCATGTAGTTCAGTTGGGAATGGACCATCACCGACACGGGTTGTATAAGCTTTACATACCCCTACTACATGATTGATTTTAGTCGGACCAACTCCAGAACCAATGGTCACACCACCTGCAACAGGATTGGAAGACGTGACAAAAGGATAAGTACCTTGGTCAATATCAAGCATAACACCTTGTGCCCCTTCAAAAAGTACACGTCGTCCTTCATCAAGTGCATCATTTAATACAACTGATGTGTCGCATACATATTGTTTAATCTGCTGACCATATTCATAGTATTCGTCCAAAATATCTTCTACCTTAAACCCTTCCGTTTCATAAATCCGCTCAAATAAACGATTTTTTTCCTCTAAATTACGGACAAGCTTTTCTTCAAACAATTCGCGATCAAGCAAATCAGCAATTCGAATACCGACACGGGCAGCCTTATCCATGTAGGCAGGACCAATTCCTTTTTTCGTTGTTCCAATTTTGTTTGCGCCTTTTCGCTCTTCTTCGACTTCATCTAATTTTAAATGATATGGAAGAATTACATGTGCTCGATTACTGATGCGAAGATTATCTGTTGTAATTCCTTTTTCATGTAAATAGTTAAGTTCCTTGATAAGTGCCTTCGGGTCAACAACCATTCCATTCCCAATAACACAAATCTTTTCCTTATAAAATATCCCTGAAGGAATTAAATGTAATTTATACGTTTCTCCGTTGAATTTAATAGTATGACCAGCATTATTACCACCTTGATAGCGGGCAATAACCTCTGCGTTTTCAGAAAGGAAATCCGTAATTTTTCCTTTTCCTTCGTCTCCCCATTGTGTACCAACAACCACTACTGATGACATGAAAGGCACCTCCGATAATGTAACAGACAATAATTTCATTTATTCCTTACATAAGTTTATCAATTCTCCTGCAAAGAAGTCAATAAAACACGAACATTTTATATAACTATATTAAAATATGTTCGTATAAATCTCTGACTCTATTTATAAATCCGCAAATTCCTTAGTCAACCATGTATAAACTAAAGCAATCACTTTTGGTCATGCAATACTTATATAGCTAAATCGTTCACTCCAAAAAACACGAAGAGACTGACGTGATTCGATGTAGATTGATCTTAGGGCGGAAAGTAAAGCCGTGCCGCCGTCAGATGCTTTCTTTAGACCATTCTCAAAGTCAAAAAGTTGCTTACTAATCTTACAAAAAAAGGAGTCCGTCATTATCCATGACAGACTCCTTACTTTTTTCTTTTAAGCACCAGGGGCCTCATAACGAGTTTCCAAGTTAACAAATTTATTATATTCTTTTACAAATGCTAGTTGTACAGTACCTACCGGGCCATTACGCTGTTTGGCAATTATGATTTCAATTATATTTTTATTCTCCGATTCCTTATCATAATAGTCATCACGATATAAAAAGGCAACGATATCCGCATCCTGCTCAATACTTCCAGATTCACGAATATCCGACATCATCGGTCGTTTATCCTGACGCTGCTCAACTCCACGAGATAGCTGAGAAAGAGCGATAACAGGGACCTCCAATTCACGTGCTAGCTGCTTCAACGCACGAGAAATTTCCGAAACTTCCTGCTGACGGTTTTCACCAGGCCTGCCGCTTCCTAAAATCAGTTGAAGATAGTCAATTAAAACCATACCCAATCCATGTTCCTGCTTTAAGCGACGGCATTTTGAACGGATATCGTTAATACGGACACCAGGTGTATCATCAATAAAAATCCCCGCATTTGCTAAACTGCCCATAGCCATCGTCAACTTTCCCCAATCTTCATCAGTTAGAGTTCCTGTACGAAGCCTTTGGGCATCAATATTTCCTTCCGCACATAACATACGCATAACAAGCTGTTCGGCACCCATTTCGAGACTGAAAATCGCAACATTTTCGCCAGCCTTAATGGCTACATTTTGAGCAATATTTAACGCAAACGCTGTTTTACCAACAGAAGGGCGGGCACCTACAATAATTAAGTCATTCCGCTGAAAACCGGCAGTCATTCGGTCCAGTTCGGTAAAACCTGTAGGAATTCCTGTAATATCACCGACCCGATTATGCAAAAATTCTATATTGTCATACGTTCTGACGAGAACATCTTTAATATTATGAAAGGCACCAGCATTTTTTCGCTGTGCTACTTCCAGAATACTTTTTTCGGCTTCCGCCAAAAGAGTTTCAACTTCATCTTCTCGGGTATAACCATCCGAAGCAATATTCGTTGCGGTACGGATTAATCTTCTAAGTAGCGATTTTTCTTCTACGATTCTAGCATAATATTCAATATTGGCAGCTGTTGGAACAGAACCTGCCAATTCATTTAAATAAACAATCCCACCTGTATCCTCAAGTAGTTTAGTAGCTGCCAGTTCCTCAGCAACAGTAACAAGGTCAACAGCTTTCCCTTGATCACTAAGTTTGAGCATTACATGAAAGATTTTTTGGTGGGCAGCACGATAGAAATCCTCTGGGATCAGGATTTCCGATGCTAATGTAAGGGAAGAGGGCTCCAGAAAAATAGCTCCCAATACCGCTTGTTCAGCCTCAATATTTTGCGGAGGCATGCGGTCGGCAAATAAATCGCTCATCTTATCAAAACCTCCTAATAGATAGAGGATGATTTATATTCATATAAAATTATCATATCTTACAAAGAAAAATGTGACCAGTTAGACCGATCACATTCCATCTATTACTTTTTCTATTTTATCATGTAATTATAAATTTCGAACTGGTATTTATTTTCCAGATCTCTTTAATTGTATTTATTTTGTTTCTTTAACATGGACGGTTAATGTAGCTGTTACATCTTGATGTAGCTTTACCGGAACCTTCGTGTGGCCAAGCGCACGAATGGCATCTTCCAATTCCATTTTACGCTTATCAATTTTTATACCGTGCTTCTTTTGCAGTTCCTCAGCAATTTGCTTAGTTGTAATGGATCCAAATAGTCTGCCGCCTTCTCCTGCTTTAGCAGAAATCTCCACCGTAAGGTTATCCAATTTTTCTTTCAGTTTTTTTGCCTCTGCAAGTTCTTCTGCCGCCAGCTTCTCTTGTTTTTTCTTTTGAGCTTCTAACGTGCTGAGGTTAGCATTTGTTGCTTCAACCGCTAAACCCTGCTTAAATAAAAAATTTTGAGCATAGCCATCGGCTACATTTTTTATTTCACCTTTTTTACCTTTCCCTTTTACATCTTTAAGAAAAATTACTTTCATTCCTTTTTACTCCCTTCTAAATAATCATCAATGGCTTGTTTTAATCTCATTTCAGCTTCCTCAATGGTTAGACCGTTCAGTTGAGTCGCCGCGTTTGTCAAGTGGCCCCCGCCTTCCAAGGATTCCATAATCACTTGTACATTAACATTACCCAAGGAGCGTGCACTAATGCCAACTACATCTTCACCTCTTTTTGCAATAACAAATGAAGCAAGAACTCCATCCATGGTTAACAAAATATCTGCTGCTTGAGCTATGATCACTTGATCATTCACTTCATCGTCACGACCTGTGGCTATGGCTATTCCTTCACGATAAAAGTAGACAGATTCAATCAATTTACCACGTTTAATAAATGTATTTACATCTTCCTTCAAAAACTTTTGAACTAGTATAGTATCTGCCCCATGAGCTCGTAAATAAGAAGCAGCATCAAATGTCCGTGAACCTGTTCTTAGGGTAAAACTCTTCGTGTCAACAATAATTCCTGCTAGAAGAGCGGTAGCTTCTATCACTTCAATTTTACCCCGTTTTGGCTGGTATTCAAGAAATTCAGTAACAAGCTCCGAAGTAGAGGAGGCATAAGGCTCCATATACACAAGCAGAGGATTTGAAATAAAGTCTTCTCCACGGCGATGGTGATCAATAACGACTTTATTATCAATTTTCATTAGTAATCTTTCATCCATCACCAATGAAGGTTTATGGGTATCTACAACCACTAACAATGTTTTCTCCGTAGAAA
This sequence comes from Neobacillus sedimentimangrovi, assembly GCF_010614825.1. Lineage (NCBI taxonomy): Bacteria > Bacillati > Bacillota > Bacilli > Caryophanales > Bacillaceae > Neobacillus > Neobacillus sedimentimangrovi. The sequence continues at coordinate 3,684 of NZ_JAAFZF010000047.1, read as the reverse complement.
TTTCTAATGCTTCCTCAGGACTTATAAATCTTGAGATCAGTTTTTCTTGATGACGAATTTCATCCATCAGTCGTTTCACAGAGTTATCTATTTCGTTCATATTTACCACAATATGAGCATCTTTTTGATTCAGCTCTGCTACTTTATAAATACCAATACTTGCACCGATAGAGTCCATATCAGGGTTTTTATGCCCCATAATAATGACTTTATCACTGGCAATAATTAAATCTCTTAGTGCATGTGAAATAACCCTTGCTCTAACCCTTGTTCTTTTTTCCACTGGATTTGTTTTTCCACCATAAAATTTTACTTTACCGTTAGGGAGCTTAATGGCTACTTGGTCTCCACCTCTTCCAAGTGCTAAATCAAGACTAGATTGAGCCATTAAACCTAACTCAGGCAAGGAGGAAACTCCAGTCCCGACCCCTATACTAAGGGTAAAGGAAACATTATGCTTGGCGGTCATTTCCCTTACTTCATCAAGTATCGTAAACTTTCCTTTTTCGAGACTATACAGAATTTCTTCGTTAAAAACAGCAATAAATCGTTCAGAAGAAATCCGTTTTAGGAAAATTCCATTTTCATGAGCCCACTTATTAAGAATAGATGTGACAAGGTTATTAACGCTGCCTCGCATTTGGTCATCCATGCCCTGTGTGAGGTCGTCATAATTATCTAAAAAGATAATGGCGATTACGGTCCGTTCATTCTGATACATTTTTTCAATTTCTGCTTGTTCAGTTACATCAAAAAAGTATAATAATCTTTCTTCCGGTTTATGTATGACGCGAAATTTCCGGTCATGAAGGGTAATAATTTCCGTTTCTACTTCCTGCTTGATTAACGGAATCAAACTATCCGCTACATCATACAAAGTTTTTCCTACCAATGTATCCTCATCAAAAAAAGAGGCAAGATATGGATTGGTCCACTCGATATCATACTCGTCATTGATTAACATAATTCCAATTGGCATTTCAAGCAGGGCTTCCTCGCCAACCTTTTTTATCCGATAAGAAAGAGTGGAAATATATTCCTCCATTTCCTTCCTTTGTTGATTATCAATGGTAACCATGTAATAGACAGGGAGAACTATTAATAATAGACCTGCTAGGCTTATAATCCAATTATAGTATGACAGAACGATGAGCAGTACAATCGTAAGGAAAATTAACCCGTAAAAGGGATAACGGATAGACCGCTTTTCTAAATAGGCAGGCATTATTTCATCTCCTAAAACAATAGTTATTACTCTTTTTTTACATTCTGTTTTCGTAAATCAAAACCTAAATCAATTATACCTAATATCCCTATTATATAAAGAAATACTGGTATCATGAAAGAGACAATTGCTAACACAATAGCAATAGACTTTGATATCCCTATATGATCAAAATAATAAAACAAAAATGTATATCCTTGAAAAATCATTAATAATAGCAGTAAATAGGTAAGATTTAATAAAACCGTAAAAAGAAAGGTTCCTTTATCAGGGGTTACTATCATACTAGCCAACAAGGTAATAAGAAGGTACCAAAGTGTACTTTTTGGCAGGCATATATCCTTGAAAGATTTGGATTTTTCTACCTTTACCCCAAATCTTTTTATAATTGGGAAGGAGACCAATTGAATCAATAAGGCAATGAAAAGTGCTATAGCAACAAATATGGTTGGGACCAAAGTATGAACAAGATCTAATACTTCGTTAAATTGCTTGATCAATTTGGTCGCTTCTTTTTCTTGACCGAAATTTTTTAACATTTCTGCGGAAGAATTCAAAGATTCCCTCATAATATGAATCATATCATTTATGAAATTTATGTTAAAAAAAGCGACACTTACAGCATAGCCCCCAATGATGTTAACCAATACAACAAGGGTACTTACGATAAATATAATGTTTCTATCTTTTCCTTTTCTAATTAAATAGCCAATAACAGCCCCCGTGATCCCGTAAATTAGTACCAAAGGAATGGAGATCAAGGAACCAACAATGGTAGAAAGGAGGATAGATGCAATCAAAAATACTATGGTCGATTTTCCCTCATTTTTGGTAGCAAACAGAATAAACGGTATGGCGAGAAATAAATTGACGACCACCCCGGCAACTGGTATGTAAATGGTTAATAATAATAGAACGGTAAAAACCGCTAACAGCATTGCACCCTCTGTCAGCTTACGAACATTTTTCACATCTTCACCTCTATAGTAAGGTATCCTATTTTTTATTTTAGTATAGATAAAATTTGAAATTCAAACAATTACAAGTAAAAAAGGCAATCGGGAACACCCGACTGCCTTTTCACTTTTCATCTAATCCTGCTTATTATTCACCTGCAACAAATGGTAGTAATGCCATTTGACGAGTACATTTAATAGCAATAGGTAAAATACGTTGGTATTTCGTGTTAGTACCTGTTACACGACGTGGTAAAATTTTACCGCGCTCAGAGATGAATTTTTTTAGTAAATCCACATCTTTGTAATCGATATGAGTATTACCGTTAGCTGTAAAGTAACATACTTTACGACGTTTTACACGTCATTTTTACTTTTTTTATTTCGTTTATAAAGTGTAACTCCAAAAGCTATAACAGCAATAATGATTATTATACTAACAGAAGTAATAATTATGGGTGCCCATTCAGTTAATGGTGAAACATATGTTGTTGATTTTTCATGTCATTACCACCTTTAGTGTAAATATTTAAAAGAAACTCGGACAATTGCATTTTTACTCGTTAATTTAAGTAACTTCACTGTACTAATTATTGTATGTGATGAATTGAAAAGTCCTGATCCATTTATACCTACTGCTGCATAATCATAGTCACCTTGAGCATTAATATCTTGACCAACTACATAAGCTGTAGAATCTGTTATTGCAGCTGAAGCTGAAACTGTATTTGGGAAACATGCAAAAGTACCAGCTTTGGATATGTGGGATCCCTTTCATAAAGCTGTTAAATCAATATTCCCAGAGGCTTGTATCGTCATTGATAAATATCATGTAGTGCAAAAGGTTACCCAAGCACTTGATCAAGTAAGAAAGAAGATTCCTGGCCTGAAAAAAGGGCGGTTTAAGCTCTTAAAAGGTTCTGAAAAGCTTACGATTAATGAAAAACAACAATTAGACGAGATGCTTGAAGAGCACCTTGAGTTGTCATATGCTTATTTCCTAAAAGAACTATTTAGGGAAGTTTATCAAGCACCAAACCTTGATACAGCTGATTCACTCTTGGAAGAATGGATCCAACTCGCATGGAGCAGCCCATTTCCTTCATTTCATCAAGTAGCCAAGACCTTAACAAAGTGGAAAGCACAGGTTTTACAATACTTCCTTACACCATTTACAAATGGGCGAATTGAAGGCACAAACCATAAGATCAAGAACATCAAAAGACGTGCTTATGGTTTCAGAAATCTGGAAAGATTTCGGCTACGTGTATTTTTGGAATGTACAGGAAAATATTATAAAAATCAGGCTGCTTGACCTTGTCCTTCATCAGCTTTCATCAGTGTAGTTGGTAGAATGGAAGCCGTCAAGGAAAGCACTTGACAGCTTCCATTCTACCAACTTGATGGTCTGTAAGCTGACGAAGGAGCTATTCTAGATTGAGCACCAATCTCGCTAACTTATTTCTGGAATTGAGTGAAAACCACAGAATTTGGTGAAGAGAC
>NZ_JAAFZF010000046.1:0-20738 GCF_010614825.1 Neobacillus sedimentimangrovi | reverse complement strand
CAATAAAATGACGCTTAAATTCGTCTGTATAGGTAATCGCCTTATCGCTAACTGATTTTACATAAGGATTCTTCTTTAGTAGTTCTTGTTCTTTTTTCGTTAATAGTCTCTTCGTCATTCTAGTTCCGCTCCAACATCTTTTTTCTCATTATAAACAAAAGTACCCTACAAGAAGGACTTTTTTCAAAGTGTCCATCTTATAGGGTACATTTTACAACTGCCTGGTTTTTTATTTTGTGATTAGCATTCTCTCCATTAACGATGGTACAGATTTTTGCAACGACCTATAGACAACTCCATTTAAATAGAAAAAATAACTGATCCAACCGCCTGATTTTATTATTTCTTTTGCCAGTTTTCGGACATCCTTTTGCTTTCGCACTTTTGAATCCGATAAATAAATACCTAATAACCCCCGGTTAATCAACTGGTGAAATTTTTTGTGGGGTAATAATTCAGTATGACGATCCGCCTCAGATACAAAATATTTTAATCGGTTACAAAGTATTTCCTGAGAATCGTAATAAAAGCAAAAATTTAAATCGCCGCCTACAACATCCTCTTCTTGATCTATGAAATAATCCAAAAGAATATGAAGCCCTTGTATGTACGGAAAATAACCTTTTCGAATATTGGCCGCATCACTTGCTGTAAAATCCTTTCTCATGGCATAGGAGACAAGACAAAAAATGCCGAGTGTAGAACCAGAGCAGGCCGAAAATTCATACCACTCCATATCTGGGAGCTGTTTTTGATATTGTTGAAACCATTTTTCAAGTCGCCCAACCCGCTCTTCTTCTTTTACATGCTTGTGTATTTGCAAATCACAATAATACTCGCACAGTTCAAGAAGATAATCTTTAATTAAATCATAATGTTCGATTTCTCTTAAAATGGTTCGGCAAGTTTTTGATAAATCATGTAAATAACCATCATCATCTTGATCTTCCCTCAATCGATAATAATTTTTATTGACTTCCTGCAACTTAAGTGCATCTGACATCGATTCATGAAGGGCAGCAAAATCATTCGGATCAAGTGAGGTACTTCGATCACACAGATTGTCAAGATAATCGCTAATGGTTTGATACGCTACAATAAACTTCACGGCCTTTTGATAATGCTCATTGGCAGTAAGAGCAAGAATGGCACCGCCCTCACAGTGAAAGGCTTTTTGGGCAATGCTAGCCAGCGCCTGTTTCCTTAACTCTGGATTCGGGATATTTTCAGCACGGCTTTTCCAATAAGCCAATTCCTGATGAACAGCTGGAAGTATTTTGCGGTAAACCTTTGCCATTAAGGTAATTGGCATCATGGAATACACCCTTTCTTACACAATATATCCGATTGCCTTTAATTGGCTGAGAACAAAGTCTTTCGCATATTCAAATACCTCTTCTCGCTCAGGCTCATTAAAGATTTCATGGTAACATTTTGGCCATTCCTTATACCTTTTTTCAGATAATGGAACACGGTTAAACCATTCTTTCACATGCTCTTTTCGGACAATCTTATCATCTCCCCCTTGCATCACAAGCATAGGGACGTCCTGAATTTTTTCCATATTTTGAAATGCCAGTTTTATACTGTGTACTAGCTCACGATACCATCTGACAGAAACCTTTGTAACATAAAGGCTATCATTAGAGTCCGCTTCTCTGACATCTTCATTTCTTGTAGCCATTTGAACTGTAAGTCCGGAATTTAACCTTAGAGTTGGAAAAACCACATTTAATACGTGTGAAAAAAGATCTAGCAATTTTGAGGGCGGTTTGACGAGCCCCAAACAAGGAGAGGACAGGATCACTCCGGCAATATCCAGTCTTTCTTCCTGCAACAAGCGAATGGAAATTAATCCGCCCATACTGTGTCCAAGTAAGAAAACAGGCAAATTGTAACGATAAGCTGCTTGTACCCAATCTTTGACTTCCATTATATATTCATCAAAGGAGTCAATATGGCCGCGGTTTGCTCTTGATGTCATGCCTTGTCCAGGAAGATCAGACATGATTACATGAAATCCGGATGAACGCCACATTTCAATCAGCCAGCCATATCGCCGATGGTGTTCCATAGCCCCATGGACAATCACGATCACAGCTTTTGCTTCTCCTTCTGCTTCCCACTTCCACATATTTATATAATCCCCCTGCTATCGTTTTAAGTATTTTACCATAACCTACAACCAATTGTAGGTTGAAACCATGTCCCTATGAAGGGTGTACCATTTATTTTATATTTCTGCAAATTTTCGATAAAATGAATACATCTATTGTATGGTAAAGGAGCGTTGTTTATGATTTATCCGTATAAAGATAAGTATCCAACCATTGCCGATTCCGTATTTATTGCCGATTATGTGACCATTACCGGTGATGTTGAAATTGATGAGGAATCCAGCATCTGGTTTAACACTGTTATTAGAGGTGATGTAGCTCCTACAAGAATAGGGAAAAAGGTTAATATTCAAGACAATTCTATCTTACACCAAAGCCCCAATAATCCCCTAATTATTGAGGATGAAGTAACGGTCGGACATCAGGTAATCCTGCACAGCTGTATCATTCGAAAAAAAGCATTAATTGGAATGGGCTCGATCATTCTTGATCAAGCGGAAATTGGTGAGGGAGCTTTTATTGGAGCCGGCAGCTTGGTACCTCAAGGTAAAAAAATCCCTCCCAATACACTGGCATTTGGAAGACCTGCCAAGGTGATTAGAGAACTCACTGCTGATGATATTAAAGATATGGAACGTATTTCAAGAGAATATAAAGAGAAAGCACAATATTATAAATCATTACAAAAGTAAAAAAGCGGGAGTAACTCCCGCTTTTTTATAGTCAAACTATAATAGTCAACGAATGAATTTATTATAAGTTTGCCTGTTGACGTAAGATTTCTGCTTTATCTGTACGCTCCCAAGGTAGATCTACATCAGAGCGACCAAAATGTCCATAAGCAGCTGTTTGCTTGTAAATCGGACGACGTAAATCTAACATTTTGATAATGCCAGCAGGGCGAAGATCAAAGTTAGATTCAACTAAATTAACCAATACTTCCTCAGAAACTTTGCCTGTACCAAATGTATCGATTGAAATAGAAACTGGTCTTGCTACCCCGATGGCATAGGCAAGCTGTACTTCACACTTATCAGCTAATCCTGCAGCAACGATATTTTTCGCTACATAACGTGCTGCATAGGCTGCGGAACGGTCAACCTTAGTAGGATCTTTACCTGAGAAAGCACCGCCACCATGACGAGCATATCCGCCATACGTATCAACAATAATTTTACGGCCTGTTAAACCTGCATCCCCTTGAGGTCCGCCAATAACGAAACGGCCAGTTGGGTTAATAAAATATTTCGTATTTTCATCAATCAATTCTTTTGGAACAACAGGATTGATGACATATTCCTTAATATTACGCTGAATCTGTTCTAATGTAATTTCTGGATGATGCTGAGTAGAAATAACAATCGTATCAATACGAACTGGATTGTTATTTTCATCGTATTCAACAGTTACCTGTGTTTTACCGTCTGGACGAAGATATGGAAGAATATCCTCTTTACGAACTTCCGTTAAACGATGGGCAAGCTTGTGTGCAAGTGAAATTGGAAGAGGCATAAGCTCTTTTGTTTCATTGCAGGCAAATCCAAACATTAAGCCTTGGTCACCCGCACCAATCGCTTCAATTTGCTCATCAGTCATTAAACCTTCACGTGCTTCCAATGCCTGGTCAACACCCATCGCGATATCAGGTGACTGTTCATCAATAGAAGTCAATACTGCACAAGTGTCTGCATCAAAACCATACTTAGCACGTGTATAACCAATCTCGCGAACTGTATCACGAACAATCTTCGGGATATCTACATATGTAGAAGTAGTGATTTCCCCTGAAACAAGAACTAACCCTGTTGTTACTGAAGTTTCTGCAGCAACACGCGCATTAGGATCCTTTGCTAAAATAGCGTCTAAAATAGAATCAGAAATTTGGTCACAAATCTTATCCGGATGACCTTCAGTTACTGATTCAGAAGTAAACAAACGACGTTTTGTTGACATCTGAATTCCTCCTATAGATATGAGATAAATGAGGTCGCTTACTTGCTTAGATGGCTTTCGCTCAAACCTCAGAATTGATACGGAACTCATTCCCTTATAGTATGAAATAAACACAGGGTTTTTATAATATATTAAATTTCCCTGTTATCTTCTCGTGTTAAAAAAGCGATTATGTAGACACGGACAAAAGAAAAAACCTTTCCATTTGAGGAAAGGTTATAAGCAATTGTTTTGCGTGCCTTTCACTCTTATCGTTCAAGGACTAGCCTTGCATCAGGTTAAGCACCTTTGCCTAGAAAATGTCTAGTTATAAGACATTTTCTTAGTATGCAGGTTGCTGGGTTTCATTGGGCCTGTCCCTCCACCATCTCGGGATAAGAGAGTATCCGTTCAGGGTTAAATCATAACCCACATCTTTAAGCAATGTCAATGGATTTTTTAGAAACTTTTATCAAAAAATATTCTTTATTCATTAAGTTTTTAATGAAAAAACTAATCCTGTCTATGACTTTTTCAACAGGATAAGAATAAAGTATAAAATACAACCTTACTTCATTAAATAGTATAGACTATTCGTATAATTGTGTTATACTATTGTTTGACAATAGTACTTAAAAAAATTTTTATAAGGAAGGTTCGTTATATGAATACTGTTCATATTCCAAATGAATTAAAACTTCTATTAAATGCAGATAATGTCCATGTTCAATTATCCGTTCCTCAGTTAGTGGAAAAAATTTTAAACCGTAATGAGGGGTTATTAACTTCTACCGGAGCAGTACGAGTTTCAACAGGTAAATATACTGGTCGGTCACCACAAGATAAATTTATTGTTTCAGAAGCGTCTACAAAAGATAAAATTGATTGGGGCTCCCTTAACCAACCAATCTCTGAAGAAGTTTTTACTAACTTATATAATAAAGTATTGGATTACTTAAAACAACAAAATGAAATATTTGTTTTCAAAGGCTTCGCAGGAGCTGATAAAAAATCCCGCCTACCGATTCAAGTGATCAATGAGTTTGCATGGCATAATTTATTTGCCCACCAATTATTTATCCGTCCAACTGAGGAAGAATTACTTTCACATGAGGCGGAATTTACAGTTATTTCTGCGCCAAATTTTAAAGCAGATCCTAAGGTAGATGGAACTAATTCTGAAACATTCATTATCATTTCCTTTGAACGTCGAATTGTTTTAATTGGCGGTACAGAATATGCAGGTGAAATGAAAAAATCCATTTTCTCTGTAATGAATTATTTGCTACCTGAGAACAATATTTTCTCCATGCACTGCTCCGCAAATGTTGGTGCTGAAGGGGATGTTGCATTATTCTTTGGCTTATCCGGAACAGGTAAGACTACCCTTTCCGCTGATCCGAACCGTAAGTTAATTGGTGATGATGAGCATGGCTGGTCATCAAATGGCGTGTTCAATATCGAGGGCGGTTGTTATGCAAAATGCATCAATCTATCACGTGAAAAGGAACCGCAAATTTTTGATGCAATCCGCTTTGGAACGGTTCTTGAAAATGTGGTTATCGACCAAGAATCTCGAATTCCGGATTATAATGATGGAACACTAACTGAAAATACCCGTGCCGCTTATCCAATCGAAGCGATTGATAATATTATTCAGCCTAGCATTGCAGGCCATCCGAATACCATTGTATTCTTAACGGCTGATGCTTTTGGTGTATTACCTCCAATTGCTAAATTAACAAAAGAACAAGCAATGTATCACTTCTTAAGCGGTTATACATCAAAACTTGCTGGTACTGAACGTGGTGTAACATCACCACAAGCTACATTCTCTACTTGCTTTGGCGCGCCATTCCTTCCACTTCCGGCAACACGCTATGCTGAAATGCTAGGAGAAAAAATTCTTGAGCACAATGTAAATGTCTTTTTAGTAAATACAGGCTGGACTGGCGGAGAATATGGCGTGGGTCAAAGAATGAAGCTTTCTTACACAAGAGCCATGGTGCAAGCTGCACTTGAAGGTGAATTAAACAATGTGGAGACTATCAAGGATGAAATCTTTGGTTTAAATATTCCACTTCATATCCCTGGAGTACCAGATGAAGTTCTTCAGCCACAAAAAACATGGGCTGATCCGAAAGCATATGAAATTAAGGCGAAAGAACTTGCAGCCAAATTCCGAGAAAACTTTAAGAAGTTTAAAGACGTAGGACCAGAAATTGAAGAAAAAGGCGGACCAATTGCCTAAACTTTTTCATAAAAACAAGCGATTCCAATTGGAATCGCTTGTTTTTTAAAATTACCCTCCAAAGTTACCACCTAGGTGAGGTGACTTAATCGCGTTTTTAGCCCTTTCACTTTCCACTGGTATTCAAAAAAACTTCTCAGCTATATGACTTAATCCGCCCTACTTTGAATCACTTCCATGAAATACGCTTAAACATATAGGAAGTGAGATGTGACTTGCTAATCTAATGCTCTTATCAATTTCAATATCCTAAAAAAGTAAATCGACAATTCGTTTTTAATCAATTTCTCTTTTTAAAATCTAAGCAAGAGCCATTCATTCGTTTTAATTGGTGGAATTTAATGAAATTAATTGATAAGTGATGGTAGTGGTATTTTTTTCCCACTCTACTTTTTTAATTAAAGCTGTCCCACTTGAGTTGCTGTCTAAAGTTTTTCGAACATCTACTGGGATTTCTAGTGGATACAATCGATAACCTTCTTTTTGTAAAGCAAAAAGATTTTCTTCAAGTCGTTTTTCGTTTCCTTTTGTAACAATTAACGTATTTAATTCAAGAGGCATCCCCATAACGATCCACTCCTCTACTATTTATAACTCTATCTTATCATCTTTTACTATTTTTTTTCATCCACTTCGTTAATTCTTCAACGATTTTTCGATTAATGGTTGGCGGAAAGTAATGGGTAAAGTGGTTAAAATACCAACATTCAACTGACTTGTTAAGGGTGCGCAGCCTTCTTTCTAGCCGGTAAGCATGCTCAATAGAAACATTTCGGTCATTGACTCCATGAATAATGAGAACGGGTACTTCTATTTTTTCTAATTCATAAAGAGGTGTTCTTTCTTGATATCGTTCCGGATACTTCTCTGGAGTCCCTCCAATGACTCGTTTCATCATTCTTCTTAAATCCTTGCGCTCGTAGTAAGTCAGGCTCATATCACTGACGCCACCCCAAGTGACAAGTGATGCTGCGTCAGGAAATTGAATTCCCGTCAATAACGCCATTACTCCACCGCGGGAAAATCCAAAAATATGTATTTGTTTAATATTCGGAAACGATTTAAGCAATAAATATCCCGCAAATGCATCTTCCCGGTCATTTCCAGCAAAGTCTTCATTACCTTCCCCACCCTGATTGCCACGATAGTAAGGAGCAAATACGACAAACCCTTCTTGGGCAAATTGGGCAATCCTCGCTGGACGAACCTTGCCGACGTTTTTGATTCCCCCTCTTAAATAAAGGAAGCCGTCAGTGGAACGTTCCAATTTCGGTTCCGCTAGCATCCCCTTGACTCGAAGACCATTTGACCAATACGTAATTTCTTTAAGTTCTACGTTTGGATTTGGAGAGGGAAAACGTTTAATATGAATGATTTTGCCGTTATAGTCATTTTGATTCATAGTATCGATCCTTTTTCTTAACATAGTTAGAATTCCGAAAAATTTATCAGTGAGTATTCACACATTTTTTTCATCTTCATACGATATGTTAGGCAAAACGCCCAGATAGGAGGTCATATCTAAATGAAAAAATGGTCAAAAATCAGTTTCTCTTTTCTATTGATATCTATACTTATGTTTTCTCTCATCGCTTGTAATAAAGATACCGATAAAAAACAGGAGAAACTTCAAAAAGTTCGGATTGCAGAAGTTACCCGTTCAATTTTCTATGCTCCCCAATATGTTGCCATATCAAAAGGTTTTTTTAAAGAAGAAGGGCTTGATATCACCTTAACAACTACACCGGGTGGAGACAAAACAATGACGGCCTTGATCTCAGGTGGTGCCGATGTAGCTCTTGTTGGTTCTGAAACTTCCATTTATGTTTACTCGCAAGGATCGAATGACCCTGTGATTAATTTTGCTCAGCTCACCCAAACAGACGGAACGTTCCTTGTCTCCCGGGAAAAAATCGATAATTTCACATGGGAAATGCTTAAAGGTAAAACCTTCCTGGGACAGCGAAAAGGCGGCATGCCACAAATGGTAGGTGAGTTCGTTCTTAAAAAGCACGGTATCGACCCACATCAAGATCTCAACCTTATCCAAAACATCGACTTTGCGAATATAGCGAATGCTTTCGCTTCAGGAACTGGGGAGTTTGTCCAGTTGTTCGAACCAACCGCAAGTATTTTTGAAAAAGAAGGAAAAGGCTATATTATTGCCTCCTTCGGTAAAGAATCAGGTCATGTTCCATATACGACCTTTATGGCAAAAGGCAGTTATATCAAAAATAACAAAGAGACTATTGAAAAATTTACTAGGGCCATTTATAAAGCCCAACAATGGGTAGAAACTCACTCAGCTGAAGAAATTGCTAGAGCGGTAGAAGAATTCTTCCCTGATACCGATCCTGAAATTATGAAGACAGTTGTCGAGCGCTATAAAAGCCAAGGCTCGTTTGCTACAAACCCCATTTTAGATGAAGAAGAATGGAACAATCTGAAAAACATTATGAATGAAGCTGGCGAGCTTCCACAAGATGTGGATTATAAAACACTAGTGAATACCGAGATAGCAGAAAAAATTATGAAAAAATAAAACAGAAAGGGTGGCCGGCTTTCATGAGCTTCTTACAGGTTCAAAATATCCATCATACGTACTTTACTAAAGACACTGCCACCACAGCCCTTTCCGATATCTCACTTACGGTTGAGGAGGGAGAGTTTGTTTCCTTCCTCGGTCCAAGTGGCTGTGGAAAAACAACTCTCCTCTCTATTATTGCCAATCTGATCAAACCAACAGAAGGAACGATCTTACTAGAAAATAAGCCCGTATCAACCTTAAAAAATGATATTGGCTATATGCTGCAACAAGACTATTTGTTTCCTTGGAAAACGATCGAAGAAAATATCCTGTTAGGTCTTAAACTATCCAAACAACTAAATGAAAAAACAAAAACGAACACCTTAAATCTGCTTAAACAAATGGGATTAAATGGAGGTATTGAAAAACAGCTACCGAAACAACTTTCCGGTGGCATGAGACAAAGAGTCGCCCTCGTCCGTACACTTGCCACCGAACCAAAGCTATTGATGCTTGATGAACCATTTTCTGCCCTTGATTATCAAACAAAGCTCAAACTGGAGGATTTAGTATCAAACACCTTGAAAGCTTTTGGTAAAACAGCCATTCTTGTCACCCATGATATCGGAGAAGCGATTGCGATGAGCGACCGTGTTTTTCTCCTTTCACCAAGACCTGGGAGAATTTATAAAACATTTGAGATACCCGAGGAATTAAAAAGACTATCCCCTTTTCATGCAAGAAACCATGAGGCATTCCAGGGTATTTTTCAAACAATTTGGAAGGAGTTGGAGTCCCTTGAACAAACAACTGAAAAAAGTAGAACTCCTTCATAAAAGCTATATCCAATCATTGAAGGTGGAAAAAAGATGGGTTCGTATTTACCAAGCTATTATTTTTCTTCTCTTCTTTTCCAGCTGGGAGTTCTTAAGTCGAAATGAGTGGATTGACCCTCTCATATTCAGCTCACCGTCGAAAATATGGAATCTTTTCATCGACAACATTCAAGACGGATCATTGTTCACCCATTTAGGTGTAACATTAACAGAAACAATCTTCGGATTTCTATTAGGTACCTTCCTTGGTGTATTCATTGCCGCCATTCTATGGTGGTCCCCCATGATTTCCAAAATACTGGACCCTTATCTCGTAGTTCTAAATGCAATGCCAAAAGTAGCTCTTGGTCCAGTTCTAATCGTAGCACTAAGTCCAGGGTATCCTTCTATTATTGCCATGGGAGCGATCATATGTGTCATTATCACCACAATTGTTGTATATACGTCGTTTAAAGAGGTGGACCCTAACTATTTAAAAGTACTCCAAACCTTCGGGGCAACAAGATTTCAATGTTTTAAGGAAGCTATCATACCTGCCAGTTTTCCTACGATTATATCAACCTTAAAAGTTAATGTCGGACTTTCATGGGTCGGTGTGATTGTCGGAGAATTCCTCGTCTCCTCTAAAGGACTGGGATACATGATCATTTACGGATTTCAAGTCTTTAATTTTACCTTAGTCTTTTTATCATTGTTGGTAATCGCCGTAATCGCTACAATTATGTACCAATTAGTGGACCTCCTTGAAAAAAAACTAATCAAACAATAGCTTGTTACAAGAAAGTTTCCTTACACTTTCCTATATTAAAAAAAAGACGGTTCATTTTTATGTTTAGAAAATGAACCGTTTTGTACATACTTTGAATCATCTCAGGTAAAAATGGACATGTTCTAGATAGATGATTATTAACTATCAATTTCCAAAAAAGCTCAATTAAATAAATAATACTTTGTAATCATTAAAAAGTTTTCAATACTTTAAATAAATATTAATTGAGAAATAGTCATCGTAATTGAAAATCTAAGAATCATAATAGCCTAAAAAATAAATTACAAAAATGTGAGTTAATTTGTTGACAAACCAACTAATTTATATAATAATTAATTTCGAATTAAAATTATTATAAATAACTAATAATAATAAAATACATATTATTATTGGTTATTATTAATAAAATAAAAAGCAATTTAGGAGGAATTAATCATGTCTTTAATTGGCAAAGAAATTCAACCATTCACAGCACAAGCATTCCACAATGGTGATTTTATCACTGTTACTGAAGAAAACTTTAAAGGAAAATGGAGTGTTGTTTGCTTCTATCCAGCAGATTTCACATTCGTTTGCCCAACAGAATTAGAAGACCTTCAAAACCAATATGCAACACTAAAAGAACTTGGTGTAGAAGTTTACTCTGTATCAACTGATACTCATTTTACTCATAAAGCATGGCATGACCATTCACCAGCTATTAGCAAAATTGAATACATCATGGTTGGTGACCCATCTCAAAAAATCTCTCGCATTTTTGATGTACTTGATGAAGAAACTGGTCTTGCACAACGCGGTACATTCATCATTGACCCAGACGGTGTAGTTCAAGCAATGGAAATCCATGCAGACGGAATCGGCCGTGACGCAAGTGTTCTTGTAAATAAAATTAAAGCAGCACAATATGTTCGCAATAACCCAGGCGAAGTTTGTCCTGCTAAATGGCAAGAAGGCGGCGAAACACTTAAGCCAAGCCTTGACCTTGTCGGTAAAATTTAAGGGGCAAGATTCTAATGTTACTAGATGCAGAAATCAAATCACAATTAGCCCAATATCTTCAAATGATGGAAGGCGATGTGCTGCTTAAAGTAAGTACTGGCTCTGATAAAGTATCTCAAGACATGCTCTCCCTTGTGGATGAATTGGCTACTATGTCATCTCACATTAAAGTAGAGAAAACAGAGTTAGAGAGAACGCCAAGCTTTAGCATTAATCGACCTGGCGAAGACACTGGCATCACTTTTGCCGGTGTCCCGCTTGGACATGAATTTACCTCTTTAGTTCTAGCTCTACTTCAAGTTAGTGGAAGAGCTCCAAAAGTTGATCAAAAGGCTATTGAACAAATTAAGAATATCAAAGGTGAATATCACTTTGAGACCTATGTAAGTTTAACATGTCACAATTGTCCTGATGTAGTGCAGGCATTAAACGTCATGAGCGTCTTGAACCCTGGCATTAGCCATACCATGATTGATGGTGCTGCATACAAAGAGGAAGTAGAGAGCAAAAACATCATGGCAGTTCCAACTGTTTTCTTAAATGGTGAACCTTTCGGAAGCGGACGGATGTCCCTTGAGGAAATCCTTGCAAAAATAGGAAGCGGCCCTGATGCATCAGAACTTTCTAATAAAGAACCTTTTGATGTACTTGTTATCGGTGGTGGTCCTGCTGGGGCAAGTGCAGCCATCTATGCAGCACGCAAAGGCATTCGCACAGGTATTGTTGCTGAACGCTTTGGCGGCCAGGTTATGGACACTCTTGGTATCGAGAACCTAATTGGTACGAAATACACTGAAGGTCCAAAGCTTGCAGCAAGCCTTGAAGAACATGTGAAAGAGTACGACATTGATATCATGAACTTACAACGTGCCAAACGTTTAGAAAAGAAAGACCTGATTGAAGTAGAACTTGAAAATGGTGCTGTTCTAAAAAGTAAGACCGTTATTCTTTCTACTGGTGCCCGCTGGCGCAATGTCGGTGTCCCTGGTGAAGCAGAATTCAAGAACAAAGGCGTGGCATATTGTCCACATTGTGACGGTCCGCTATTTGAAGGAAAACACGTTGCCGTTATTGGCGGCGGAAATTCCGGTATTGAAGCGGCCATTGATCTTGCAGGTATCGTTAAACACGTAACCGTTCTTGAATTCATGCCAGAGTTGAAAGCTGATAAAGTTCTGCAAGAACGTCTATATAGCCTTCCAAATGTTACAGTAATCAAGAATGCACAAACAAAAGAAATTACCGGTACTGATAAAGTAAACGGAATTACCTATATCGACCGCGAAACAGGGAAAGAACACCATATTGAACTACAAGGTGTCTTTGTTCAAATCGGACTTGTCCCTAATACCGAATGGTTAGAGGGTACCGTAGAACGCACTCGTTTCGGTGAAATCATAGTCGATAAGCATGGTGCTACATCCCTTCCTGGTGTATTTGCAGCAGGTGACTGTACTGACAGTGCCTACAAGCAAATTATTATCTCTATGGGATCTGGTGCTACTGCAGCATTGGGCGCATTCGATTATTTAATTCGGAATTAATACATGATTCTTTTAACCTTGAAAGTCACTATTTTACCTACACAGGTAAGATAGTGACTTTCTTTTTTTAGGCATAATTTTGAACATTTTGATTGGTTAATGAATTAATGAGTATTTGATTTGACATGAAATCCCTTTCATAAATTACACTCTTAACAAAGGGACTACAGGTTGATAAGATTCATCATTCAAATTCGTCATATTACTGTATGGCTAAAGTGAATATCGGGGATGTTACAACCGAAAGTACTACTATGAAAAAACGAATGATCAAGTACAGAAGGTGGGAGAGAAATGCAAGAACAAAGCGTGATTTTCTTTGATATAGATGGAACTTTGCTTAATTCAAAAAAGGAGTTGCCCATTTCAACAAAGGAATCTATTTTTAAACTGAAGGAGCTTGGACATGTTGTAGCGATCGCCACAGGCCGTGCTCCTTTTATGTTTGAGGATTTACGGAAGGAATTGGATATTCACACTTATGTCAGTTATAACGGACAATATGTTGTGTTAAACGGTGAGGTCATATATACAAATCCTTTAAATATTAATACCCTTGAAAAATTAACAGAAGAAGCGCTTCAAAATGATCATCCGGTTGTTTTTATGGACCATGAAGATATGAAAGCAAATGTACCGGACCATCCTTATATTAAAGAAAGTATTGAGACTTTAAAAATTAGTCATTTTCCAACACATGATCCACACTATTATAAAGGGCGTGAATTATACCAATCCCTCCTTTTTTGTCCAGTAGGAGAAGAAAAACAATATGAACAAAAATATGATGATTTTGATTTTGTCAGATGGCACCCTGTATCCGTCGATATTCTTCCAAAGGGTGGTTCAAAAGCAAAAGGTATTGAAAGAATTGCAAAAGAACTAGGGGTTTCTCCTGAACGAATCTATGCTTTTGGCGATGGACTAAATGATGTGGAAATGCTCTCAACTGTTCAAAATAGTGTGGCGATGGGTAATGGGGAAGAATTGGTAAAGGAAGCAGCAAAATTTGTGACAAAATCTGTTGAAGAAGATGGAATTCGCCATGGATTAGAAATGGTCGGTCTTTTATAATAAGTTTCTCTCCATCAAATGAATAGAAGATTTACTCCAAAACAAAGCATCCGAAGTTTTCCAAAAACGGATGCTTTGTTTTGTTCTATAAAATAGCCTCTGCAATAAGTTTGTCAAATTTACGAATATCGATGCCTTTCTTTAAATTTACTTTTATATGACCAGCTTTTGTCCATAATTCAACCTCTGCATTCACATCAAATAAACTTCCCGCGTTTTCAGTCGACCACATGTAAATGGATGAATATGGCAAAGAATAAATCTCAACCTTTTTTCCTGTAAGCCCCTGTGCGTCTCTAACAATTAACCTTTTATTTGTAAAGATCGCACTGTCTCGAAACGTTTTATAAGCAGCAATCGCTACCTCACCCTCTACTAGTATATCGTTTACATCATTTGGAACAGGACATTCCGAAATCAGAGTCCATTGTAATATTCCTTGCGTTACAGCCATATTAATACCTCCTAAAGATGAATTTCCCTTTATTACATTCTGGAAATCTTTTGAAAATCCTTTTACTGCATTTGTAGTGTCTTATTTTTCTATTAAAACTACTTCATCATTTTTCGGAGCATACAGGAAAAACCCACTAAAAAATGGGTTCTTTTTCAAAAAGTACTATTACCATTCATTTGTTAAGACAATTTTTCCAATAGCCTTGTTAGATTCCAATAAAGAATGTGCTTCGCTCACTTGATCAAATGTAAATGTTTTTTCATGGACGAGTGGATATAGTTTTCCTTCCTCTACAAGCTTTGTTACTTTCTTTAATATTTCGCCATATTCCTGCCTTAGATCTTTATTTAATATTTTTAACAGCATGAACGTAATATGTAAGGTTAATGCTTTTGCATGGAGAGGGGATAAATCATGCGTTGAGCGTGCCGCAATACCTAAAACTGTTCCAAATGGAGCCGCTGCCTGGAAAGAACGGTCAAGATTTTCACCGCCCACTGTATCAAAC
This sequence comes from Neobacillus sedimentimangrovi, assembly GCF_010614825.1. Taxonomy (NCBI): domain Bacteria; kingdom Bacillati; phylum Bacillota; class Bacilli; order Caryophanales; family Bacillaceae; genus Neobacillus; species Neobacillus sedimentimangrovi. The sequence goes on along the minus strand of NZ_JAAFZF010000046.1, from coordinate 5,724 downwards.
ACGATTTCGAACCCTTTTCCATCTGTGTATTCCTTTACGTATTCTTCAACTGACTGTTCTCGATAATTAATCACCACATCTGCACCCAAACGCTGACCAATACTTGCTTTTTCTGAAGAGGAAGCCGTAGTGAATACCCTTGCACCAACCAACTTTGCCAGCTGAATGGCAACATGACCTACTCCGCCAGTCGCAGCATGAACGAGGACTGTTTGACCAGATTGAATATTGGCACGATTATAGAGCGATTCCCATGCAGTAATGGTCACTAGAGGAAGTGCCGCTGCTTGTGCCATCGTCAAATTTTTTGGTTTATGTGAAATTAGCCGTGCATCAGCAAGCATATATTCTGCCAGTGCCCCTCCTGTTTCTTTAAAACCACCTGCGCAACCATATACTTCATCTCCAACCTTAACATTTGTTACCCCTTCCCCGACTTCAATAACAACTCCAGCTACATCGCCGTGTAATACCGCCGGAAAGGCTGGTGCAACGGCTGGCACCAAACCACTACGTACCTTTGTATCAATTGGATTAACACTGGTTGCTTTAACTTGGATCAAAACATGCCCTGGAATGACTTTTGGTTTAGGAATTTCAGCAAGCTCAAAAACCGATGGATCTCCAAATTTTTTTATCACCATTGCCTTCATTATTAACCACACTCCTCACCTAGGATTGTACACGATAAATTTACTTTTTAGAAATATTATGAATTTTCCTCATGAAAAAAGCTGGCTCTCGTTGATTGAGAATAACCAGCTTTTAATGTAACAACACCATTCATGGAGTCAAAGAGTAATTGAAAAGAGCCTTTCCCTGCTAACAAGAAGTGAATCTATTCGTCTTACTCCATAGGATCATAACCTACAACAGTCCAAATCCCAGTGGCATCTTGTCTGATGAGCCGCTTTAAATAAATCCTCTTAATAGGTGATTGATCCCCTGTTACTTCTACAATCGCTGTTTTACCTGTGTTCTGGACGAGCTTAAGATCCTCGATAGAAACAGGATATTCACCAGTAATGCCTTCAGGAGACATTTTTAAGCTTACAAAAACCTGTGTAGTAAATAATGGGTCAAGTTTCCATGGTGAGCTTCCAGCATCCGCATTTTTTTGATCGTTTTCCTCCACTGATAGGTCATAAGGAACTTCTACTTTCGGTTTAAAGGAAGATTGTTCATCTTGAGACGGCATTTCCAATTTGCCATCAACAACATTTTCTACAAATACAGTCAAATCCTCGAGTGACGCTTGACCTACAACTGCAAATTCTAATCCATCTTGTTGCCAACGGAGTGAATTGATTTTGGTTGTTCCTGAATAAGGAATACCACCACCAAGCAATCCTGCTTCCTCATAGAGAGGAGCCTGAATTTCAACTGGATGTTTATTGATTTTTCCTAATGTAGCATTTGGAACTGGTTCAAACTTACCGGTCGATTTTCCTTGGACAATCATGACCTTTTTAGAACGATCTTTTGTACTATAATACATTTTTACTACTTTTTGTTCAGGAAGAACAGCAATTCGCTCCTGGATATAACCATCTGGAATTGTTTTTGGTGCCGTTGGTGTAAAACCGACTGTTTTTTGAGCCTCTTCCAAATTGTTTACAACCTGCTCAGGGTTGTTGTCAATCACCGTATAGTCACGGGGAACTTGATAAGATAATAGTTCATTAGGAATAGGATTACTAAAATCAATTTGTGTATACGTTACTGTATATTGAATGGCATGCTGCATAGCTGATTGTTTTTTCAACGGAAGCTTTGTTTCTTGATCGATCCATAAATGATAGGAAGATGTGCCCTTAGGCGTTATTTCTAGAACAGTAGTCTTTCTACCTACAATTTTTTCTTCACCTATCTCTTTAACTGACAAAGCATTTTTTACATCATTTATTTCATTTCCTAGGTCAAAAATAAAGCTATAGTTATCTGGGAAGGTTGGAAAAATCTGAACTTGCTTTTTGTCAGGTTGTAGCTGCCATTTCTTTTCTCCATTATTAACCGTAATATAATTCTTATTTGGTCCTTGTAATCCTTTTATATAATAGTTTCCATCTTTATTTGCCCATACTTCCAATTTTGCTTGCGTAACAGATTCACCATCTTTATTGGTTTCAACTATTTCTATCGTCCCATGATAAGCGTTAATCATTTGATACGCCTCTTCCATGGCTTTAACAATATTGGAGCTTCCTGGTGTAAAAAGGATATTCATCATGAGTGCGAACATAGCAGCAATTCCGACCACACTTGCCATCCATGCCCATTTTCTAGATTTAACCGTATGCTTGCGCGATACTTGTTCTTCAACAGCTTTGACTAGTCTTACTGGAAAGTCTTCTCCAGGCATGGCAGGTTCTTTAAGGCTTTTTACCAGTTTAACCGTTTGAAAAAGCTCTTTTAATTCATCAGAATCCGTAGTATATTCATCTTCTTTTGGTTTCTTTTCTATATTTAATTGGTCAATAAAATCTGATACTATTTTTTCATGTAGATTCATCTGTTGTCCCTCCCATTAGATTATTAGATTTAAGGATATTGGCAAGATTCTTTAATGCCCGATGTTGTATGACACGGATGGTCCCTTCTTTTTTATTCATTAGACCAGCAGTTTCTGCCACAGAAAATCCTTTAAGAATCCGTAGTTCGATCACCGTCCGTTGTTCCTCATTAAGCTGGGTTATAGCATGTTTGATCATTAAGCGATCGGTGCTATTCTCAGAATGATCTTCCACCGCATTTTCTTTTGGAATAAATGTGTCAATATCCACTATAGGGCCCCTTCGTTTTTTCTTGCGCCATAAATCGCGCATGACATTTAACGCAACTGTTTTTAAAAAGCCAATATATTTATCCGGATTCACACTCCCATTTTGCAAATAGGAAATAGCTTTTACATATGTTTCTTGGGTTATATCTTCCGCTTCCTCTCTGTTCTGTACTTTATAATAGATGTATTGGTAAATGGATTTCCATGTCCCATAACATATTTCCTCAATAGATTCCTTTTTTCCATCCTTATTCCAATCAGGCATAAGTAACTAACACCTTCTTTCTCTTTCAAACTGTTGACGATAATATAAACGACCGCATCTATTCCAGCGTTACATGATTTCTACATAAAAAATGAGGCTGTCTAAAAAGTCCATTTAAGAGAAAAATGAACCCAAATTAAAAACCCAAGAATGTTGATTTAACAGCATTCTTGGGTTTTGCTTTTATAAAGATTTCGGCTGAAATACCACTTTCCGGACAGCCCCATTTTTATCATTTCATTAAATTCATATATTATCCTTTTAATGGGAGTTAACATCCATTCTTAATGTCATAAATTATTAAAAGAAAAGGGATTCCTATAATAGAATCCCTCCATTGGTCTTACTTATTCAAAAATGATTTTTCAATGAAATCAAGCTGATGTTCTAATGAAATTGGATCATTGAAATAAAATCCTTTGGCATCTACTTCAAACACACGATTATTTTTGACAGCAGGCAAGTTCTTAAATGTTTCCGTTTCTACATATGAGGTATCTCCATCCTCATATTTGCTTAAGATTAAATAATCTCCTACATAGTCGGAAAGGACCTCAGGTGAAATGGCATAGTAGCCATCTTTCTTTGTCATCTCTTTTACTTTCTCAGGCATTTTCAATTTCATTTCCTGATAGAGTATTTCCCCTCCACGGCCATAATTATCACCAAAAACATAAAGCTGTTTTTCATCGTTTTCAATGATAGAAATTGTGGCGTCTTCACCAATCTTAGCTTTAATCTCTTCCCCAGACTTTTGAGCACGTGCTTGGAAATCTTCTACCCACTTCCTTGCTTCCTTTTCTTTATTTAATAGCTTACCTATTTCAATATGTTGCTCTAAATAATTTAATTTTCCATAGGTAAATGTAACAGTTGGGGCTATTTCTTTAAGTTTGTCAAGATTTTTGGTACTGGACAAAGCAATAATTAAATCCGGGTTTAATTCAATTATCTTTTCCAGATTCTCCTCTGATACTTGTTCAACATCTTTTAATTGATCCTGGAAATTCGGATTCATTTTAGACCATTGATCCACTCCAACCAGGTTTACACCCAATGACATAACACTACCTGAGTAAATGTGAGATAGAACCACCACTCGTTTCGGATTAGCAGGCACTTCTATAGGGCCGTCCTCTGATTGATAAGTAATGAACTCACGGTTATCTGCTGTATTATTATCTTTAGACTTTTCAGTTGTTTGCTTTCCACAAGCACTTATCATAAGTACCAGTATAAGCAAAATGGGTAACAACCATTTTTTCATGATGATCTTCTCCTTTATGTAAAAAGTATCCTTTTATCTTGTTATAAACTAGTCATTTCTTTCGTTTACAACACCCCAATATATTTAATTGAAAACGATTATCAATATCATCACTCATACTATAAAGCTATTTTCTATATGTGTCAATAAGTAAAAAAAAACAAGCAGGGCAGAATTGAGAAATCTTTTGAAGGATATTTCTATCGTTTGGTAGAAAGTTATTTATTCACTGAAAGATGTAGAGAACGGCAACATCTTTTATATAACTTCCTTGAGGCATAAGACTTGCGAAAAAATGAGAGTGTCGCAGGTCTAGTTAAGCATGCCTTTCTAAGCGTCATATTGCGTCATTTTGTCCCGTCTCATTGTCGTTAAGATTTCTCATGGCCTGTCTGTGTCGCGCGAAATTGGGACGTTTAAGGATGTTAGGGAACGTGTCGCTGTATTGCGGAGACATAGCAAGGACTTTGTCTTGTACGATGTCAGTCATGCTCATGTGCGAATGAACGATGTTTTGTGACTGAATAAATGTATTGTGTTGTCGGTCATAACCGAATTGCAGGATATTTCTTGTGTATCGATGAATATGTATATGTGACTGTATGGTGTACGAATGAACGTGAACGGGTGACCGATGCGAAAAATGGGGTGAGTAAATGGATCAGATAGACAATGAGTGACTTACAGTTGTTTTTGGCAAGTAGGAAATGTATCAAATGGCAATTAAAAATGTACCACTTGCCAATCCCTATATTTACTTATTGTGTAATAATGATTCTTTATACCGGTAGCTTTCTCCATTAAATACAATTAAATGAGAATGGTAAATCAGCCGATCGATCACAGCTTCCGTTAAGATCGGATCCCCAAATACGTGATTCCACTGACCAAATTGTAAATTCGTCGTCACAATCATGCTCTTTCTTTCATAGCACATTGAGATGACTTGAAAAAGAAGTTCTGCCCCCTGTTTATGTAGAGGGATTTACCCTAGTTCATCAAGAATCAGAAGATCGAGTTTCTCTATCTGCTTAAAGACCCGGCTCAACGAGCCTTTTTCGTGCGCATCTAGTAAGCTATTCACTAGACCAGCCACCGTAAAAAATTTGATGCGTTTCTCTAATTTTTGAATCGCGTTTAAACCAATTAACGTCGATAAGTAGGTCTTTCCGGTACCCACACCTCCATAAAAGATTAGATTTTCTCTATTTTCAATAAAGTGCCCGTTTAACAGATATTCTGCTGTGATGCCTTGAGCCATTTGAATGTGGGTCCATTCAAATGGCTTTCCTGCTATTTTAGGCAACGTTGCCTGAGAGAGTAATTGATTAACCTTTCGTTTTTCCCGTTGTTTCACTTCTTGTTCAAAGAGTTGGAGAAGATACTCCTCATGGCTCATTGCTTCGATTT
>NZ_JAAFZF010000045.1:0-23477 GCF_010614825.1 Neobacillus sedimentimangrovi | reverse complement strand
AAAACTGCTTATTTTTCTTGGCTGCCAAACCAATTCGACCAAATTCTTGATAAGCTCGTACCCATCGTCTTAACTGTGATTCTGCTAGTGGCTTATATTTCTTTGCAAGTAATCCACAACCTAATGGACCATTAAGATATTCTAGTACAACCATCAGCTTAAATTCTTCACTATATTTAGCCATAAAAAACACCCCAAAAGTTAGATTTTAACTCTAACTTTTGGGGTGCAGTACCGTCTAAGCCCCTCTAATTACTCATTCTTTGTTAATTGCAATGCTTTTTTAATATCCTTAAATGAATTTGATTTTCCATACATTAACACTCCGCCACGATAGACTTTTGCACCAAAAACCGCCAAAGCGATAATCGTAACCAAGAGGATGCCAATTCCCAAAATTATTTCCCATAAAGGAACCTCTAGCATTCCTACTCGTAGAAACATGATCATAGGTGTAAAAAATGGAATATATGATGTAACAGTAATAAAGGTGGCATCAGGCTTAGCGAGCCCAAACATCGCAATCATAAAACCAGCAATTACAAGAAAAGTCATTGGAGTGATCATTTGCTGTACATCTTCAATCCGGCTTACGAGTGAACCTAAAAATGCGGCGAGTGTGGCATAGAGAAAATAACCGAGAATAAGGAAAAGAATAGCATAGAAAATCGTTTCAACCGGGATATTTCCAAATCCGAATACTTCAAAGAAACCATCATTTAACGATTTCATATTTTGTTTTAGTGAGAAATAACCAATTAACAAAAATGCTGTAAGTTGGGTTAAGCTTAATAAACCAATTCCTATTATTTTGGCAAACATTTGCTTGATAGGTGAAACACTAGAAATTAAGATTTCCATCACTCTGGAGGACTTTTCAGTAGCAACCTCCATTGCAATCATACTGGCATACATAATAACCGAAAAATAGATCACAAAAAGAAGAATGTAGACAAGTCCCCTCGCTTGATTTAATTCTTCCTCTGTTTTAGCATTTTTTTCTAGGGCGACATTTTCAATGGATACCGGTTCATACAATTTTTGTAGCTGCTCTGGTGTCAAATTTATTTTTGAAGCAGCAAGCATTGTTTTTAATTGTTGTAGACCAGTTTGTATATCTGTAAACAAAGAAGTATCTGAGAAGCTCTTGGCTTTAAAGATTGCTTCAGGCAACTGTTCTTTATTTAGATGCAGTAATATGACACCATCATAATCTCCATTTTCAACCGCTTCTTCCACTTTTTCTACACTTTTGTTACTTTTAAATAATTTAATCTCTTTATTAATAACAGAGAGCTGTTTCTTAAACGGTTCATATAGCTGACCCGTTTCATCTAATACAGCTACTTTATATCCGCTATCTCCATCAAAAACTTCAATGATTTTGTTAATGTTAGTCATGGCTATTACAATGACTATCGACAATAAGGTCGTAGTAATAAATGATTTACTTTTTAATTTATTTATATACGTATGATGAAGGATGATCCAAAAGTTATTCATAAGAATCACCTACTTTCTCAATAAAAATATCATTCAATGAAGGTTCTTCTAACGCAAATTTCCGAATAAACCCTTTTCCCGCGATCTCAGATAGAATTCTTTGGGCGACATGTTCCCCCTCAATCTGTAATTCCATACCTTCTGTTGTGTTTTTCACCTTGACAACACCTGGAAATTGTTTTAGTGCATCCAATGAAAAGTCAGCATGAATGATTAGATTCTTTTTACCGAAGGCCCGTTTAATTTCTTTTAAAGAACCATGAACAACTGGCTTGCCTTTATGTAAGATGCACAAATGCTCACACATTTCCTCAACATGATGCATTTGGTGGCTGGAAAACACAATCGTAGTCCCACTTTCTTTCAATGACAATACGGCCTCTTTTAAAAGTTCCACATTAACTGGGTCAAGACCACTGAATGGTTCATCTAAAATCAACAGCTTTGGTTTATGTAAAACAGCAGCAATGAATTGAATTTTCTGCTGATTCCCTTTCGATAGCTCTTCCACTCTTTTATTTTCATACTCTGGAACTTTAAATCTCTCTAACCACCATCTTAACTCTTTCAAAGCTTCCCTTTTAGACATCCCTTTTAATCTAGCTAAATATATGATTTGATCACGGACCTTTAATTTTGGATAAAGGCCTCTTTCCTCTGGAAGATAACCGACAAGATGACTCGTAGAGTAGTTTAGTTCCTTTCCATCCCAAGTAATCCTACCCTCACTCGGATCCAAAAGTCCCAATATCATCCGAAACGTGGTCGTCTTACCGGCACCATTTGCTCCCAAAAAGCCAAACATCTCCTTTTCGGGAATGGTTAGTGACAAATTATTAACGGCAGTAAATGTACCAAATCGTTTTGTTACATGATCTATTTGAAGAACCATTTCTTTCACTCCTTTCATCTTACTAAATATACCATATCATGGAGGAATATTCTTTACTTTGCATATTTTATGAATTTATGCAAAAATAATAGTAAGAATATTTAATAAAATTACAAACATCCAGATCAGTGGTGTATTGCCCCCTCCCAAATGTTGTCGCTTTTGGTCGTGCAATACTTATGCTACGAAGACCTCCTTGTGAAACTCTTAATCTGAGAAATAGGTAACTTAAGATCCGGAGTGATTCGATGTTAACTAAATGTATGACAGAAAGCGACGGGAGCTAGCGGGAAACCATTCTCGAAGTCGAAATTATTTTAATATAAAAGGGGAATGTTCGATGAAAATGTATAAAATAACTGCTTTTGAAGCAAATGGAGAAAAAATTCTAGATGAAACCTTTCAGGCTGAAAATGATGAAGAGGCTAAAAAACTAGGAGAAAAACTATTATCAGAGAAAAGCTTATTAAACAAAACCCATCGCTGCACTTCACCATCTGGTAAACTTCTTCTTTTTCATTCTTAATTTTTAGGCTCTGTTAATCTTTAATGTAAAAATTTATGTAATTATTAAGGGAAACTCTTAAAAATGGGGTTTCCCTAATTCTTTTTAAACTAATTGTTTTTTTCCTTTTTTACCTTTTACTATTAGACTAACCATAAAACAGCCAAATCCTATATTAATCTCATAATTATATGACCTATAATCCCCATATGGTCAATGGTCAATGAGAATAGAATAGCTCCAAGCATAATTAATGGAGAAGCAATGAACCATCTCCAAACGATTCAATCCTCCCCCACTTATTTTTATTTAAGTTTTTACATACTTATTATCAACATTTACCTTAACAGAGATAATTCTTAAAAATGAAAGAAGCCAAGTGGCTTCTTTCTTATTTTTTATTTCCCAATAAAATTCGGTTTTCTTTTTTCTATAAACGCTTTAATACCCTCCTGATGATCAGCAGTCTGTCTCATTTTAAGCTGGCCATGCTTCTCCAACTCTAGTATTTTCAACAGCTGAGGGCGATTTTTTTCCGCTAATATTTTTTTGGTTTTAATCATTGCCTGAATTGGGCTGTTTAACCACTCGGCTACTCTATTATGTACCGCTTCTTGTAGGCTATCTTTTGCTATCTCTTGTACAAGCCCAAGTGCAAACGCCTCTTCTGCGGTCATCATTTTTCCTTCCCAAATCACTTGTTTTGCCTTCGTTTCGCCCAATCGTCTCTCCAAAAAGAAATGTCCACCACCGTCAGGAATGAGACCAATACCAATAAAATTCATTGCCAATTTGCTATCTTTGTCCGCTATTATATAGTCTGTACAAAGTGCCAAACTGAATCCTAAGCCGGCAGCAGCCCCATTGATCGCACTGATTGTTAGCTTTGGAAGACTATATAGAGTAATAATCAATTCACTAATATGGTCCATTACAAGATAAAATTCTTTTTCATTCATATTTGAAAGCATTGTTTTAATATCCCCGCCTGCTGAAAACGCACGGCCATTACCGGTTAAGACAACAATATCAATCTCATCCGATTCGCTTATTTCCTTCAACCTATAAACAAGCCCCTTTATCATGTCCAAATCCATCGCATTTAACGTCTCCGGTCGATTCATCACCAATGTTGCCACCCGACCATCAATCTTTACATTCACCTTATCTGTAACGTATTTGATTGACAAAGCATATCCCTCCCAGTACATTATTCCATTTCATTATATATAGAAATAGCTTGAATAAAAAGGAATTTTCTAAAAATATCGAATTTATAATAAAAATAAACCATTGTTGAATGTTTTCTGAACGTATTCCTTCAAAAAAATTAGCTATAAACCTTTCGTCATCCTAGGACATTAATCTATTATATAGGAACAAAAAGATTATAAGATCACACTAAAGGACAGCTTTTGGCTCATCTGTCCGTTATCAATAAAAAGAGAATAAAAATAAAAATTCTCCTGCTCAATTAAGCAGGAGAACCTTTTTCAGAGAATAACTCTTCCAAGATTTTTATTTTTTCTTTGGTATATGCTTCAAAGCTGTCGTTATAAGACTTCGGATCCTTTGGATTGGCAAAATGTGTGATTTTCCCTGTAACAGGATCAATAAACTTACTAGATGCCCCGCATCCTAGCCCAATAATGGACTGCTGCTCCTCCATAATCATAATATTGTAGATACTTTCTTGGTTTGGTAGCGAATATCCAACATTCTCAAGATTGCCTAGAATATTTTTCTGACGATACAGATAGTACGGAACATAGCCATGCTTTTTCGTCCAATCCTGTGCAAGATCCATCATTTTTTCAACTTCTGCCCGGTCAGCTACCTTGTATTTTTCTTTATTCTTTGTCATTTCAGAGGCCCGCTTGAATGAAAGTGTATGAACTGTCAGAGATTCAGGCATCAACTTTTCCGTCTCGGCAAGAGAATGAGTAAATTCAGGGATACCTTCACCAGGCAATCCAATAATTAAGTCCATGTTAATATTGTTCATCCCCATTTCCCTAGCCAAGTGATATTTCTCAATAGTCTCTGAAACTGTATGATGTCTGCCGATTGCTTTTAGTGTTTCCTGAGTATAGGATTGTGGATTGATGCTTATTCGGTCAATATTCCACTTTTTTAAAATCTTTAATTTTTCCGGAGTGATCGTATCTGGACGTCCAGCTTCGACTGTAATCTCCCGGATTTTATCCACATCAGGAAATGATGTATACATTTCCTCGTATAACATATCCATTTCCTCAGCGGTAATGCTTGTCGGCGTTCCTCCACCGTAATATATGGTTGTAATCCTTATTCCTTTTTCTTTCAGCCATGTACCGATCTTTCTCATTTCATAGTGAAGACCACCTAAGAAGGAGTCGACGGAACCTTGACGGCCATTAATGGCATAGGCAGGGAAAGTACAGTAAGCACACTTAGTTGGACAGAATGGGATACCAATATAAACGCTTACTTCCCGTTTTAGAGAATAAAGATCTGGGACCACAGTCAACTGACGGTCGACAATTTGCTGCATTAGCTCAATTTTTTCATCTGTTATCAGATAATCCTCTTTTAATTGCTTATGAGCCAATTCAACAGGGATCCCTTCCTGTAGTTTTTTATGGAGAAGTTTCGTTGGTCTGACCCCAGTTAATATCCCCCATTTTTGTATCATTCCGGTCCAGTCTTGTAAAACGGTTAAATACACATGTGAGACAGCATTTTTAATTTGTTTGAACCGTTCTTTTTCAGTATTAGCAATATATAATTCTTTTTGGTATTTGGCGGAATATACTTTTCCATTATGATCCTTTAATTCAGCAGTAACAGCCACATCCTTCTGAATTTCCAGATCAAATTTTATTTGAATATCAGCTTCTTCCGTATTAGCTAATAATATTTGTGATTCCTCAAAAAACAAATTGGCAATCAGCTCAAGCGGACGGTTAAATCTTTCATCGTCCAAGCCCATAATTGAAATTCGCAAAATTTATCACCTTTCAAATTAAACTCCCTTTAGTGTACAAAATCAAAAAAATAAGGTCAATATAAGGAAATAATTCACAATGATAAAAAAATACTAAGGTCACTGGATCCCTTAGTATCATTAATAGAATATTTTTATAGAATTCAACATTTTAGATGAGAAAATTATTTTTTAATGATTTTCATTTTTCGTAAAAACTCAATAGGCTGCTGCTTTCTGAAATGTTCTTTGACCATATAAGCTACACCATGTTCATTTTCAGATCGAGTGACCCAATCGGATGCCCTTTTGACTTCATAGGGGGCATTCCACATGGATACTCCTAGACCCGCGGCTTCAATTAAAGGGATATCATCTAGGCCATCTCCAATATACACCATTTCCTTTAACTTAAACCCAAGCTGATTTCCAAGGAAGATAAGACCGTTTAGTTTGGAAACTCCCTCGGGGACAATATCTAATCGTAAATCATCAAGCTTTATACAATTAATTTCTGTAAACATGGCTTCTAAAGCTTTTTTGGCATCTTCTAAGTCTCGTTTATTTTCAAAATATACCTCAATCTTTGGAGGGGTAACACGATGATCATGCAAATATTCACTCAGGGATGGGACAAATTGCTGAGAATAAAACATCGGATCTCCCGATGTAAATACAGTTTTCACCAAGAGATTATTGTACAGTTTATGCTTATTCGCCAAAGAAAATTGCTCATGAACGAGACGGATTTGGCAAGGCAATCCTTCAAGAAATCGGACCGTATCATAGGTAATCTCTTCATTTAATCTTTTAACAAAAATCGGATTTTTATCAGTGTTTGAAATATATGCACCCTGATGGGTGATAAGAGGTGATTTTATTTTTAAAGCTCTTGCCACCTTTTTAGCAGATGGAAAGCTTCTGGAAGTTACGAGAGTAACAAAAATCCCTTTTTGCTGTACATAATCAATCGCTTCCTTTGTCGAACGATGAAGCCTTCCACTTGTTTGCAAGAGTGTGCCATCAATATTTAACGCTAGTAAGCGATAAATCATATTGCTGCCCCCTGTTCATGGTGAAATTCCCTTATACTACTTTTATGTTTGTTTACCCCTTAATAGAACAGATGCAATTGATTTCAGCAGTATATGGCCTCCACCCCAAATCTATCGCTTACAGTCGTGCGATCCCAATGCTGCCGTAACGTTGTCCATCTGAGAGAAAGGAAACTCAAGAAGCTATTTTGATTCGATGTTGACTGACTGTAGGCAAAATGCACGTTTCACCATTAGGACACATGTCCTAAAATATTCTCAAAGGCAAAAATACATCTTCTAAACTAAAAAAAGCTTTCGGTTTATTCACCGAAAGCACAATTCTTATATTTGTTTGTATAGTTCCTCCAATGGTTTCATAATCACCTGATTTAATTCGCTAATAATCATACTCATTCGTTGTTCTGCTTGCATAAGCTGAGAAATTTTTGCGTTTTGTTGAACCATTCCAACCGTTGCTTGAGCCTGTTGAACCTCCTGCTCGGAAATATCCTGCCCCATCATTTGCTTTTGCTGAAGATTCAGTTGAATTTGACGAAACTGATCAAACATTTGTTTTGCCTCAGGATCAGCTGTAACTGCATGATATGCTTCTTGCAATTTTCTATACTCATCACTTTGACGAATCGCCGTTTCTAATGCATAGGCAGAATCATATAAATTAATTGCCATTTTAAATCCACTCCTTTAGGATACAATTCCTTACAACTATAACAAACTATTCAATGAAAAGCGAGAATGTTCAAATCACCAACTTTTCCTTTATTACATAAGATACTATACACGAATGCCTATTTATTTAAGTATAAATGAGGAGTGATTATGTCTTTTCCATTCATCCCGCTCATAATGACAGTCAGAAAATCACCAGACAAACAAGATTGTCTTATACAAATGTCCCATCATTTGTATAACCAATTACAAATAAATCAATGCAATAATATTTACATGAAATTAGGAAGGACTACCATTAAGGCAAATATACAAATAATCGAAATGGTTTCCAATGAGATCATTCTTCCTGAAAATATGTTTCACCACTTTAGACTTCCAATAAATAGATATAAATTGAAAGCGAAATATTGTACAGCAGAAAATACGATCCTGTTGGGGCCGGTAATTGGACTCTTGACTGATTTTCACGTCAAAGAAAATGAAGAACCATTTTTTCGGTCCATTCACAAGTTCTGTGAGGAACTACATTCTATAGTAAAAGATCACGGTGGATTTTTTTATGTATTTTCTTATGAATCCTTTGATTCGAAAGGCTATTACTTTAGTGAGGGAAAATGGCATCCAGCCTCCCTGCCATTACCAGATGTTGTTTACAATCGCGTCCATTCTAGAAAACTGGAACAAAAAGAGTCATTTAAAAAATTCCGCAATAAACTCGAGAATTTGTCCATACCTATTTTCAATGACCGGTTTCTTTCTAAATGGGAAGTATTTGAACAGATAAAGAATGAAAATCAACTTTTAGACTCTATCCCTGATACGAAACTATTTTCTAAGGAGAATTTATTAGAGTTTGCTCAAAAATATGAAACTGTTTTTATAAAGCCGATTCACGGTAGCCAAGGAAAAAATATTATTAAATTAACCAAAGAAAGGGATGACTTATTTTCCATTCAAACCTCGATTAGTCCACCACCAGCGAATTCTGAACAAAAATTTACACTAGATCAACTGTATCAACAAATTAAATCACTTCAGCAAAATCGTATTTGCATTGTCCAGCAAGGGATTCATTTTCTTCCCTATCAATCTCGTCCACTAGATTTTAGAGTTCTAGTCCATAAAGATTTAAAACATATGTGGAAAATTACTTCGATTGTTGCAAGAGTAGGAGCAGAAGATGAATTTGTATCAAACATGGCAAGGGGGGGTATAACCATGCGGCCACATGCCGTGTTTCGAGAATCCATGACTCGAAAAAAATCCATGGAAGCTATCACGAAAATAAAAAGACTCGCCATTGAAACGGCTGAGGGAATCAGCAAGAATACTTCAGGAATTACCGGTGAGCTTGGAATTGATATTGGAGTAGACAAAGAAGGTAATCCTTGGTTAATTGAAGTCAACTCCAAACCATCTAAATTATTCCATGATGATGGAAAAATTAGGCCATCAGCAAAAGCCATTATTCAATTTAGTACGATACTTGCATTTGAATCCATTTAGGATAAGGAGGCTCATTAAATTGTTAGCCCTTGGAATTATGTCTTTACACCTAGATAGCGAAGCTACTTATATAACTGAAATGGCAAAACATTCACATTCATGTGGTGTGGAATGCTTTCGTTTTGTCCCTTCTCAAATTAATCCTCATACCCTACAAGTATCAGGTCTTAGATTTGATTCTGAAACCGGGAATTGGAAAAAAGATACTTTCACCATTCCTTCCATTCTTTATGACCGATGCTTTTATGGAGAGGATGAACATTCAAAAAAATGTCTGCCCATTGTATCCTGGCTAAAGAATAGAAAGGATATACACTTTTTAGGATATGGTCTTCCTAACAAGTTTGATTTATATGAATCATTAAAAACCACCGAATTATCTCCTTACCTCCCAAATAGCCAATTGATCGAAAAAGCAGATCTCGTTATGAAGGAATTACATGAAGGAAAAAAAATCATTTTAAAACCAGTTAATGGTTCACAAGGATTTGGCATTTATTATGTAAAGAAATCTAATAAGTCCTTTCACGTAAAAACAGAAAAACAAAGAAAGATCATTTCAAGAATTTTCCCAACGGAAAGCAAACTGCTTCAATGGCTCCAACCTCTTATTAAAAAGTACGACTATCTTCTACAGCCATATTTGGAATTATCAAATGAGGACCACCAACCATTCGATATTCGCATTCTATTGCAAAAAAATGAACATGGAATATGGAAAGAGCTTGGACGCGGGATACGAATTGGAAATACGGGAGGAATTTTATCCAATTTAAGTGCAGGAGGAACAATTGAAACATTTTCTAATTGGATCACTTCTATACCGAAAAACAAAGCCGATTATATCCGGTCCGAACTAGACTATATTATAAGTGCCCTGCCCCGTCTACTTGAAGATCAGTTTCCACCGTTGTTTGAAATTGGAGTGGACATTGGGATCGCCAAAAACGGTTCTATTTGGATTCTCGATATCAATTCGAAACCTGGAAGAAAATTACTTTTGAATACTTTCCCAGAAATAAAGGAGCAACTTTTCAAAGCTCCACTTCTTTACGCAAAACACCTTTCCGAAACAGATCATCAAGAAAGGAAGGACTTTTATGCGAAAACATTATCTCATTGAGTTCGTACAAAATGATCAAATGATCGTTTTTTGTCCACCTTCTATTTTTCAAGAGAAGGAGCTAACAAGAATTGCCTTTGGTTCTAAATCAGTGGAAGCAGAATTTCTTCCTCACCCAGACAGTGACAACTGCATTGTCATAAATAGGCACATTCAACATGCACTGCAAATTCCGGATTTCAAGCAACCTTATCATCTTTTTATTAATGGAAATACACTTTTCATTGGTCCACTGGTTGGTATCTTTACAGCAGGTTTTACCGATCTTGATGAACAACCGATCGGTGAAAGAACACAGTTTTTTTCTAAACTCTTATCTGTAAATAAAACGGTTGGTGCCCTATCTTTTGTGTTTGGGGAACAACATATTGATTGGAAACAAGGAACCATTGAAGGGTACTTTTATGAAAACAATCGATGGCAGCAACTTGAAGTCCCCTTTCCAAATGTGATTTACGATCGACTTCCTAACCGAAAAAGTGAAAGAATTCCAAAATTAATGAAGGTAAAAGAACGGCTTCAAAAAGAATATCTTATCCCTTGGTATAACCCTGGCTTCTTTAACAAACTAGATATTTATGAAAGACTGGAACAAGATAGCTCGGTTGAAAGATATCTCCCTGAAACTCATCCGTTTACATCCTTCTCTATTATCGAAACCATGCTTTCCAAATATGGTCATGTGTTTGTCAAACCGAGAAATGGCAGTCTTGGATTAGGAATTCATCAAATCATCTATGATCGTGAAACAGGTAAATATTACTGCCGGTATCAAGATTCAGAAGAAAGAAATCGACTAAGAAAATTTCCAAGTCTAGAATTATTATTTAAATGGGTATTTGGTAACCAGTCACTTGAAAATATGATCGTTCAGCAAGGAATACACCTTATCCGTAAAGACCGACGTCCAGTAGATTTTCGTGTTCATACAAATAAAGATGAAACAGGAAATTGGAAAGTAAGTGCCATTGCAGCAAAAATAGCTGGGCAAGGTAGTGTAACAACACATAAAAGAAACGGTGGAGAAGTCAAAACAATTAATGAAATATTTAATAAAGAAGAATGTAATATATACACTGAAAAGCTTTCAAAAGCTGCTTTGGACTTAAGCAACGTGCTTGAGCAAAATATTGAGGGCATTATTGGAGAGATCGGTTTCGACTTAGGAATTGACCGAAATGGTGATGTTTGGCTATTTGAAGCAAATTCTAAACCAGGCAGGTCCATTTTTAGCCATCCGAAAATGAAAGATTTTGATCTATTAACCCGTAAATTATCTCTGGCCTATGCAGTTTTCCTGACGGAACAGTCCTTACTTCATCCCGAGGAATTGTACAAATGAATAATATACAATCACGACCGCTTGTCGGAATCTTATCAGCCCAAAATAAAGATGGATCGTTAGCGGGAAATATACCACTATTTAAAAAGATTCAAAAAAAGCTTATTTCACTTCATGGAATAAGCTTTATCTTTACTTTGGAAGGGGTTCATCATGATTGGATTGAGGGTTTCATTTATTCCCCTGATCACAATAAGTGGAATAAAGCCTCATTTCCTTATCCTGACGTCATATATAACCGAATTCCGTTTCGAACAACTGAGCAATCCGAACTTTGCCGGATATTTTTTTCTTCTTTAAAGGATCGAAAAATCCCGTATTTTAATCCAGGTTTTATTGATAAGTACAAATTTTATAAACTAATGGGTAATCATCCAAAAATAAAAAAATATTTACCTGATACCATTCCTATACAAGAAAAAACAGAATTTTTTTCCTTCCTTAATAAACATAAAAACATTTATCTTAAACCTGCTCAATCATCCAAAGGATCTGGAATTTACCGTTTAAAAACATCCACTTCCAATCAATTACTATTAGAAGGACGAACAACACAAAAAACTTACTTAACCTTCCAACATTTTTGGGATGTGTGGGAACAAACTTTAATTGACAAAAACTACTTGGCTCAAATGGATATCCACTCTGCTGAGTATGAAGGAAAACGTTTTGATTTTCGAATCCTCGTTCATGCTGATCCATTAGACTACTCCTTAACTGGTGTTGGCATCCGCCAATCCCAAAGACAAGATATTACTACCCACACCATTTCAGGTGGCAGGATCGTGCCTTATCCTTTACTGCAAACGGAGGAACATGATCAATTTATTCAATCGATCATTTCCCCAATCGGAAATACATTGTCAAAAGAGTTCGGTTTTTTTGGTGAATTTTCCATTGATGCGGGAATTAGCAAGGATGGCCGGTATTATATATTTGAAGTCAATTCAAAACCAATGAGTTTTGATGAACCGGAAATTGAAGAGAAAAAAATCGAACGACTATGCCATTTGTTTTATCATATACCAAATTTTACCTAATTACATTTTTTTCTTCCCTTCCACTGTGTAAACAGGTAAGCTTGAAGTAAAGATGTTACAAACTTGTACACAGGGGGGAAAAGCGACATGATCATGCATTTTCAGTTAAAGCCATTATTTGAAAATAAGAACATTCCTGGATGGAATTTTTCCTTCTATTATAAGAAGGAACGATACACCGGAATTTATCATCAAACTGGAAAAATTGAATGGACGACAAATACCCCGGAACAAGAAGAAATCGAATTTCTGACAAGTCAAATTCATGAACTTATGCTGTACCATGTTTATGAATAATGGTGGATCTTGTATGAAAATGCCTCCTTTCTCACAAAATATAATTAGATTTGGGAAAGGGATGGTAATCGTGCAAGAAAAAAATAAAGAGCTTATTAAGGAAGATACAAAATATGAAGGCAGAGACAAAGCCTACTTAGATATAGATCGAATGATAAATGAAGGATTGTCCGGCGGATCTGTTCACATACGTCAGGATGGAACAAATATTGAAGAATCCCATGTATTAGAAAATGAAGAGCCGCCCTATGAAGCGAAATAATTCTAATACTACATTACAGGCTGAGCCAATAAATCGGGCTCAGCTTTTTTAATAGATAAAAATTTATTTGTTCAATTTCAAGAATTGTCTAGCTCCAGCACCCTAGCGGCGAGACGCCTCCGCTCTCTTCCCTACGAAAAGTCAACATCGATTCGCCTTTCCGGCTCCTCGTGTTTCCTTTATCTCAGTTGGAGACCACCACAAGGAAGGCTTCGGCAGTATCAACATCGCACGACCGAAAGCGATAGCTTTTGGGAGGAGGCCATACGACGCTAAGCAGGGAGCTTACGCTTTTCTAATAGATAAGAAAATATCTCTTTGACTTCGAGAATTGTCTAGCTCCAGCACCCTAGCTGCTAGTGTCCTTCGGTCTCCTCCCTACGATAAGTCAACATCGAATCGCCTTTCCGGCTCCTCGTATTTCCTTTATCTCAGTCGGAGACCACCACAAGGAAGGCTTCGGCAGTATCAACATCGCACGACCGAAAGCGATAGCTTTTGGAAGGAGGCCATACGACGCTAAGCAGGGAGCTTACGCTTTTCTAATAGATAAGAAAATATCTCTTTGACTTCGAGAATTGTCTAGCTCCAGCACCCTAGCTGCTAGTGTCCTTCGGTCTCCTCCCTACGATAAGTCAACATCGAATCGCCTTTCCGGCTCCTCGTATTTCCTTTATCTCAGTCGGAGAACCTCCAGGCCATACGCAGCTAAGCAGGGAGCTTACGCTTTTCTAATGTTATAATAGATCTAAGTAAAAAAATGGGGAAATGAATGATGTTAAGAAAGCTATTATCAATATACGAAGACGCGGTTTTGTTTTCTGAACCACCAGAAAAACCTTCTGAACAGTTTTATATCTTTTATGATAAGAATGAAAATGATTGGGTCGGTATTCCGAAATTTTCTATTTCAGATAAGGAATTCACACTGCTTAAAACACTATACGAATTAAAGGATTTTCAAACTACCTCTTATACTACTGCTGCAGGACAGTGGCAGGAATACTTATTTTTAAACGGACCTAGTCCTACAAATAATACCAATACTTCATATCGTTTTATTCAGTTTCAGATTAACGGAAATGAACCTGACCAAATGGAACTGGAATCAGCATTCAAAGGTTTTTTTTCTGATGAAGTCATTATTGTTTGGGAAAATTGCAATAAAGGAATCATCATTGAAGAAAAAAAGCAAATTTCACTTTCTGAAGATGAATTAATGACAGCTTCAGAGACGCTCGAAAGTGATTTTTTTGTAAAAATTTCCTTTTTTCTAGGAAAGCTTTATTACATGTCAGAACAGCTTCGTGATAATTTTCAACAAGAAAGAGACTATTTTACATTTGCCTTAGCCAGATTAGGCAACACAAATCTTTATACATTTGAACGGGTTTTTCCAGCATATTTAGCTTACCATTCACCTTCAGATTTGATGACACCTGAACTAAAAAAAATGTTTGACCTTTTTGAACAAGACCCGGATTTATTTTCAACGATACTTATTTTTTTGGAAAATAATTTAAACTCTAGTTTAACCGCCAAAAAACTATATATTCATCGAAATACATTGCAATACCGTATTGATAAGTTTGTAGAGCGAACAGGAATCGGATTAAAGGATTTTTACGGGGCTTTTACCGTTTTTTTTGCCTGCCAAATGTATATGAAACAACAAAAATAACACATTGCCCAAAAAAGCGCTTTCATTTTTTGTGCAGACTGTCCATATAGATTTTCAGCCAAAGCCTGTAAACTGAAAATAACAAAAATTAGGGAGGCTTTCAAAATGGCTGAATTGAAATTAGATCATATTTATAAAATTTATGATAACAAAGTAACAGCTGTTAAAGATTTTAACCTACACATTCAAGATAAGGAATTCATCGTGTTTGTCGGCCCTTCAGGTTGCGGTAAATCTACCACTTTAAGAATGATTGCAGGATTAGAAGAAATTTCAAAAGGTGATTTTTATATTGACGGCAAACGAGTGAATGATGTGGCGCCAAAAGACCGGGACATTGCAATGGTTTTCCAAAACTATGCGCTTTATCCTCATATGACCGTATATGATAACATGGCATTCGGTTTAAAGTTACGGAAATTCCCTAAAGATGAAATTGATCGTCGTGTAAAAGAAGCTGCAAAAATTCTTGGTCTTGAACCTTACTTAAACCGCAAGCCAAAAGCTCTCTCCGGCGGTCAGCGCCAGCGTGTAGCACTTGGCCGTGCCATTGTCCGTGATGCAAAAGTTTTCTTAATGGACGAGCCATTATCAAACCTTGATGCCAAGCTTCGTGTTCAAATGCGTGCTGAAATTGCCAAGCTTCACCGCCGCTTAAATACGACGACAATTTATGTAACCCATGACCAGACTGAAGCGATGACTATGGCCACTCGATTAGTTGTCATGAAAGACGGCGTCATTCAACAAGTAGGGGCGCCAAAAGAGGTATATGAAAAACCGGAAAACGTTTTTGTTGGAGGTTTTATCGGATCACCAGCTATGAACTTTTTAAATGGCAAATTAGATGATGGCAAATTTATCATAGGCAATCATTCAATTATAGTTCCTGAAGGAAAAATGAAATATCTTCGCGAACAAGGTTATGTTGGCAAATCCATGATCCTTGGAATCCGTCCAGAAGATATACACGATGAACCAGTTTTCATTGAAGCCTCATCCGGTACAAAAATTAATGCTCAAGTTGATGTTGCAGAATTAACAGGAGCTGAATTAATGATTTATTCAAGCATCGATGACCAAGAGTTTGTTGCCCGACTTGATTCACGTTCCGATGTAAAACCTGGCGAAACATTAGAATTAGCTTTTGATTTAAACAAAGCTCATTTCTTCGATGCAGATACAGAAGTACGCGTACGTCCATCTAGTGAAATGTAAAATTCGATTTAAACCCTGTTCCTTGGAACGGGGTTTTATTCTCTAATAAACATCACTTCTTCATTTGCACACGCTGGACAGCGATACAAATGTGGACATTTATGGCCAGAATAGGTGTCCGTAAATCCATCCTCCATTTTCATTAAATCAATATCCATATATGGGCTATAATCATCGTAATAATCTTGAAGCCTACCGCTTTCCAACATAGGTTCTCCACAGTTGGTACATAATATATATACTTCCCTTAATCCATTGCAAACCGGGCAGATGGACATATCAAATCACCCTTTATTTTTAGAATATATCCTTAGTTTGTGTTAATGGATTGCCTCTATTACTGGGAATAAATTACCAAACCCAACAATCGAATAAGCCCTTAGAAATAAATCATAATAAAGAATACAAACAGCAAAAAAACAAAAAATTGATGGTTGAAAGGAAATCGTCATCATACTGCAGATCATCCAATTAACAAAACAATCAGCTCCTTTATTTGCTAGATGGTAAAGTTTTCCTAGTAAAAAAATCATTAATAATATGGGTTAGGCCAAGGCGGCTTATAATATGGTTCAATTCCATACTAACCCCAAACTTATTAAGAGGAGTGTTAACTACTATGCCTAACAACAACAACTCTAACCAACTTTTAGTACCAGGAGTACAACAAGCACTTGAACAAATGAAATATGAAATTGCTCAAGAATTTGGTGTAACTCTTGGCGCTGACACAACTTCTCGTGCAAATGGATCTGTCGGTGGAGAAATCACAAAACGTCTAGTACAAATGGCTGAATCTCAACTTGGCGGCGGATTTCAACGCTAAGAAAAAGTAAAACACATTATACAAATTAATAATATGGCTTAGCCCCCTCCATTTTGAGGGGGCTTTCATTCTCCTTAATTTTTTACTATCCCCTTCCTCGTTTCGTCTAACAGTATCGTTTTTTAAATTCATCACCATTTATCACTATAAATTAAGAATAAAAAAACTGCGGACACATTGCCCGCAGCCTATGCTTTTAATATGGTATAACCAATATAATATGTAAGTATTAAAATACTCCCGATTGCAAGTACAACAGAGTAATCTGACATCGATACCCACCCCATCTTCTTTAATAAATATCTATAAACTACCATAACCTGTGATTTATTCCAGTGATAAAAATCACGCCATATATAACGTAACATGAACATTTTGTGAACATTTACTTTAAAGGAATTAAGATTATAATAAAGGTTAAAATCTTTAAATTTTTCTTGGGAATAATAGCCTCTGTTCTTTCAATAAACATATCAAGACAGTCAAAAATAAATTCTCTTATCTTAAAAAAGACATTGCCCTATAAGGACTTAAAAAAAACATTTTTAGCCCAGCTTTTTAAATTTTACATATTATTATCATTGGCTCCCTATAATATTCAGACAAGATTCAGAGTAAAACAAAAGGAGGATGCCCATTAAAGTTGAAACCTTTGAGCACCCTCATTCTCCCTATTAATGTTCCTGAACAACCATTCGCTTAGGCATGGCTGCAATAACCAGAACGACGATTATTGCACTGATTATGAAACTTGGAAGCATGTATGTTCCATTATATAGCAATGAGTAAACGGCGACCGGCTGGCCTTCAGGGGCATATTCACCAAAAAAGACAATTCCAGATATGACATGACAAAAATAGCGAAGCAAGCTTCCTACAAATGTTCCTACCACAACATAAACCATCCATTTCGATTTATCCCCTGATTCTAGTGCTTTTTTAACGGATCCGGCAAAAACACCAGCAAATCCCACTACAGTAAAGGCGATAAAATAATCTATGATTGCTTGAAGAATCGTGTAGATTTGTGCAAAACCAATTATGAATTGTAGAAGTCCCAGTAAAAATCCAGTTAATAAACCACCTTTTATTCCCCAGCGGTACGCTATCAAGAATACAGGAACCATTGCGATAGAAATTGAACCACCTTGTGGCCAAATCTTTAATGAAAGAATATTAGCTGCTAAATCCAATAAATAGGCAAGTGCAGAAAATACGGCCACTTCAGCCATAAATCGAGTATTACTCCTTTTCTTGTCCATACTTAGTCCCCCTCATAAATGTATAAATCTTGTTCCTAGACCACATGTTTTTGCATTTATTAACAAAAAAAGCAATGCAAGACGAAAGGATTTGTCTGCATTGCTATATTTTAACCGGCAAATCCACATCCCTACGCTAGTGCTAACTAACAGGTTCAAAGGGTCAGAACTCGAACATTCACTCTCAGCCGCATGTCGCAGCCCCCCTTGTGGAACTATTCAATTGTTACCATAACGAATATACTATTCTTTTAATCTCTTGACAAGAATCCTTATGGATTTTAATAAAAAAAAAGGATTTTTTCTTTCCTTCAGCGAATTATGTAAGTAATTAGTTATTTCCATAGGGGGATACAACATGTTTACGGGTGAAAAAACAGAATTAATGACTTATTTTGAGAAAAATGAGGAGAAGCTACTGAAAGAATGGGAAAGGCAAATTATTGTGTCAGAAGATGACCCTTTTAAAACCAAAATATCCAAGAACGCTAAATCCCTATTTCATGTTATTCTGAATATTTATCAACGCTCAGAAGACGAAATATTAAAAATCGTAAAAAAACTCGCTAATGAAATTTCAGAAGAAAGAGTAAAAGCCGACATTAACATAGGCGAATTCGTATATAATGTCAGCCTTGGCAGAACTGTTCTCTATAGTTGTATCAGTCAGCTAGATGTTCCATTATCAGAGCTGCAGGAAACAATGAATAAAATCAACTTTTGTTTTGATAAATTCTTATACTATGCCGTTTCGTATTATACTGAAGCAAAAAACAAAATTATTGAAGAAAAAAATATGTTTATTGATTCGACACACCAGGATAGGTTGACTTTACTAGGACAAATGACATCCAGCTTTATTCATGAATTTCGCAACCCTCTAACCTCTATCCAAGGATTTATTCAATTGCTTAAAGCTGATTATCCAGACATGAAATATTTAGAAATTATTTCAAGTGAATTAGATCAGCTAAACTTCCGAATTTCACAGTTCTTACTTTTATCAAAAAAAGAACTGATAGGAAAAGAGAAGGAATATTTCAAAGTTAATAAACTAATAGATGAAGTGTTAAATTTCCTATATCCTAGCATTTTAGATAGTAAAGTAAAAATTAAGCAGTCATTATTAGGCGATGTTACACTTTATGGTTATGCCGATGAAATTCGCCAAGTAATTATTAATATTATTTTCAATGCAATTGATGTATTAAATCATCATAACAACACGAATCCAACCATTGAAATCATTAGCAGTATACATAATCAAAACCTAATGATTGCTGTTTCAAACAATGGACCAATGATTCCCGAAGAATTAAGAGAATCGATTTTTGAACCATTCTTTACAACAAAAAAACTTGGAACAGGCCTCGGATTGTTTGTTTGTAAAGAAATTATTGAGAAACATAAAGGGACACTTTCTTGTGATTCTTCCCCTGAAAAGACAACATTTTCTATAGCACTACCGATTAATATTTCATCTCCTGAAATAGAACAGCGAATATAGGTACAAGTCTGATCCCTCTTTACAAATTGGGATCTTTTTTCATCTAAATGTTATATTTACACGATCATTTCTGATTGCATATGCTGTAGTAAAAAAGATTGGGAGTTTTGCCCTTATGTTTACATTAAAAGTTGATCATGAAATTGAGCTTCAACTGTTTCAAATACAGCATGCCGAACAACTTTATCAGCTATTTGAGAAAAATCGTGGGCACTTACGCCAATGGCTTCCTTGGGTTGACAGCATTACTTCCCCCTATCAATTAATGTCCATTATACCTGTTTGGCTTACTCAATTCTCTGAGAACACTGGTTGCAATCTTGGAATTCTTTTTAGAGGAGAACTTGTCGGTTCCATTGGTCTTCATCAAATTGACTGGTATAACAAAATGGCAAGTATCGGATATTATCTAGCGAAAAAAGCAGAGGGGCATGGTATTATTACAAGATCTGTTCAAGCTCTGCTAAGGTATGCTTTCTTCGAGCTAGGATTAAACAGGATTGAAATTCGCTGTGGGATCAACAACCATAAAAGCAGAGCAATTCCCGAAAGATTAGGCTTTCAAAAAGAAGGAATTATTAGAGATGGTGAACTTCTAAATGGTTATTATCACGACATCCTTCTATACAGCATGCTTGCCCGTGAGTGGAATAATCGCCATTAATAAAAAGTAACCAGTAACTCTGTTTTTAAATTTCATTAATATTAATGCTTCATTCATATTAGCCATATTCTCCCATAAAATGTAGAGAACACTACCTAAATTATCCAGAACGTTTGACTGTACAGTTAAAATTCTTTATAATTATAGTTAATTTATTTTGTTGAGGTGGTAAAATGGGCTGTCTATTGAATGGAAGAGATAGCTAAGTGTACAATGGTTTCGAGGCGGACTAATGATTACTAAACAACTATTATATTAACTTATAAAACAGAACGCTCGAAATCCAATTACCGCATCTATACGGAAAAATCACTGGAGGCAATATATTATTAAAGAATGGAAAAAACTCCATTTGCCTTTAGACGTGATGTAAAGAAACTAGGTATACAGAGGTTCAAAGTATCTAGATGTCAAAGGTAGATAATCACAATCGTGCTCTTTCGAAGCATCACAATCTGTGTGATTTCATCCCGTTTCTTAATTGGATGAAAAGCAATTGAAGTAAATGAACAGTAATTTAAGTCTGCTTAGAACAGCATTATTCAAATTGATTTATTACGTTACGAGTCATTTGTTATAAAACTAGGAGGTGACACCTTACTCGTTAATCACGAGCTAAGGGCTTATTTGGACATATTTAACTTGGTTTTGATAGCCATTTTAATTGCTTTAACTGCTTTTTTTGTAGCTTCAGAGTTTGCTATTGTAAAAATTAGAAGTTCAAAAATTGATCAGTTAATAGAAGAAGGTAATTCGAAGGCTGTATCAGCGAAGAAAGTAATCTCCAACCTGGATGAATATCTTTCTGCCTGTCAACTGGGTATTACAATCACCGCTTTAGGATTAGGTTGGATTGGTGAATCAACCATTGAGCACTTGCTTGGTCCTGTTTTTGTTGCTATGCATATTCCAGATAGCGCAACAAAAATTTTATCTGTATCTATCGCCTTTGCTTCTATTACATTCCTTCATGTTGTAGTAGGAGAGCTTGCCCCTAAAACATTGGCAATTCATAAGGCAGAATGGATTACACTGACCCTGTCACGTCCGCTCATTTATTTTTATAAGGTGATGTATCCTTTTATTAAGCTACTGAATGGGTCGGCACGTCTTGTTTCAAGGATTTTTGGTCTAAAACCTGTTTCAGAAAACGAACTTGCCCATTCAGAGGAAGAGCTTCGAATTATCCTTTCAGAAAGCTATAAAAGTGGTGAAATTAACCAGTCTGAGTTTAAGTATGTAAATAAAATTTTTGATTTTGATAATCGAATTGCTAAAGAAATAATGGTTCCGAGAACTGAAATTGTCTCCTTGTCTAAAGATGACACTTTAGAGACATTTTTAAATGTTATTAAAACAGAAAAGTTTACAAGATATCCAATTATTGATGGAGATAAGGACCATATTATCGGTCTTGTAAACGCAAAAGAGGTTATGACAGATTTTATTGGTATTGAACAACCTTCTCTTCAAACCATGGAAAAGTATATACGTCCGATCATTCGAGTAATTGAAACGATACCAATCCATGATTTACTTGTAAAAATGCAAAAGGACCGCATGCATATGGCAGTATTAATGGATGAATATGGCGGTACATCAGGGATCGTTACCGTTGAGGATATTCTTGAAGAGATTGTTGGAGATATTCGTGACGAATTTGATATGGATGAAATTCCAGAGATTCGCAAAATCAAAGAAAATCATTATATTATTGATTCGAAAGTGTTAGTAAGCGAAGTGAATGACCTATTGGGAATCAATATTGATGACGAGGATGTTGACACGATTGGCGGCTGGATCCTAACTGAAAACTATGAAGCAAAAGAAGGAGACACAATCGTCCATGACGCTTTTTCCTTTAAGATTCTGGAAATGGAAGAACACCATATTAAATATATTGAAGTAACAAAAATGGCCAATGATGAGGAAACAGATCTCAAACAAATCGCTTTACCCGAATCAGAGGTCCTTTTCTAAAAAACAAACCAATTATTTTGGTTTGTTTTTTTATGCATATAAAGTGAGATAAATGCCCATGCAATACATTTCTCCTTCGCATACTCTGTCATTAAAGGAGGGATCAAATAATGAATTATTTACTAACACTATTTTTAGCCGTTCTAGCAGGATTTGCTTTATTAAGAGTAGAAGTTGTCTCATTTTTAGATAGTTTAACACCAATTCTGCAAACTGTAGGATCAATTGCCATTATTATTTTTTCTTTCGCACTACTTTATCACGGATTTAAAGCCTTAATCAGCAGAGAATAGTCGTTCTTACTTTAAATCAATAATAAAAGACCAGGCAACATGAAGTGACCCCTGTCAAGTAGACAGGAATAAAAAAGCACACTTAAGCAACCTGAGTCCTATATTCATAAGGACTCAGGTTATTTAATTTCTTTTGGAAACGTTGGTGGTTATAAAAACGAATGTATTTGTGTATGGCATCCTTGACCTCTTTGGCTTTGCGAAAAGAGTGCAGATTAAAACACTCTGCCTTGAAATGGCTGAAGAAGTTCTCCATGCTGGCATTGTCTAAACAGTTTCCTTTTCTGGACATACTAGCTTTTATATTGTATCTTTTAAGTAAGTTGTTGTATTGACGGGATGTATACTGGAATCCTTGATCACTATGCAGGAGGAGTCCATTTACATTCCGTTTTTTTATGGTCTTTTTTAGCGTATCAAGCACCAGTTTGATGTCATTTCTTGGACTAATATGGTAGGCAACAATTTCATTATTGTATAGGTCCTTAATGGCAGACAAATAAAACTTTTGCCCATTAAAAATCAAATATGTAATATCTGTCACCCACTTCTCGTTTGGTTTTGACGCGTGAAATTCCCTGTTTAGATGATTGTCCGAAATGACATAAGGCTCTTTCTTCCCATAATAAGGCCGTTTCTTCCGAATCACCGCACGAATTCCCATCTCTTTCATCAACCTTTGTACGCGTTTATGGTTGATATTCAGTTTGTATTTTCTCTTAAGCCAGACTTTGGCTCTCCGATACCCGTAGATTCCTTTCAGTTTTTTATGGCACTCCTCGATTTTTTTCTTTAACTGCTCGTCTTCTAATTGCTTTTGAGAAGGGTGTTTCTGCCGTTTTACCCAATTGTAATATCCACTTCGAGACACGCCTGCAATC